>DATGFU010000300.1:0-2799 GCA_035308865.1 Allostellaceae bacterium
CATGCGGGCCTCGGTGAAGTACTGGTATTTCGGCTGCAGCGACGCGGGCGTGTCGACGTAGCGTATGTCGGCCGGCCTGCCCAGCGCTGCGAAGACCGCGCCGGCGAGGTCGGCGAAGCTGCGCGCCTTGCCGCTGCCCGCATTGAAGAGGCCCGAAACGCCGGGCTGGTCGTGCAGCCACGCCATCATGTCGACCACGTCGTCCACCCAGACGAAGTCGCGCAGCTGGCCGCCATCGGCATAGTCCTTGCGATGCGAGCGGAAGAGCGTCGCCGGATTGCCGGCCTGGGCCGTCTCGAAGATCTGGTGGGCGACGCTGCGCTGGCTGTCCTTGTGGTATTCGTTGGGACCGAACACGTTGAAGAACTTCAGCCCCGCCCATTGCGGCGGCCTCGGCTCGCCGCGCTCCACTTGCCGCGCCACCCAGCGGTCGAAGACGTGCTTCGACCAGCCATAGGCATTGAGCGGCCTGAGGCGGGCGAGCGCCTCCGGCGATCCGTCATCGTCGAATCCTGCCGTCCCGTCGCCGTAGGTCGCGGCCGAGGAGGCGTAGATCAGCCGTACCTTGTGGGACGCGCACCATGCCCAGAGGCGCTGCGACAGGGTGAAGTTGTTGGCGACGATCGAATCGGCGTCCGCCGCGGTCGTCGAGCTGATCGCGCCGAGGTGGAAGACGCAGTCGATCGCCGTCCCGGCGCGGTCGAGATGGTCGAACAGCGCCTGCGGCGGAATCACCGCTTCCAGCTCGCGCTTGGCGATGTTGCGCCATTTCTCGTCGTGGCCCAGCCGGTCGACCACGACCAGGCCGGCGCCGCGCGGCTCGAGTGCCGCCACGAGATTCGATCCGATGAACCCGGCGCCGCCGGTGATGACGATCATGAGGAGTCCTGGCCCGCCGACGCCGCCCGCGTTATAGGCGGAGGGCTCGGGCCAGCGCAATTCCCGCCGCGAGCGCCCGCCGACCCTCGCGATTCTGCCAGTGCGATACAACGCGCGCTTGAATCGCGATGGGCAGGGTGACCACATCTTAGGCAGTTCAGCCGGGAGAGGCCGCGATGCAGACCGACAACCGCATTCTCGATGACCTCGCCCGGGTCGCGTCCGGCGCCTTCAGCGCCATGAGCGGGCTCAAGGACGAGATCGAGGCGCGGCTGCGTGAGCAGTTCGAGCGCATCCTGGCCCGCATGGACCTGGTGACCCGCGAGGAGTTCGAGGTGGTGAAGGCGATGGCGGTGAAGGCGCGCGAGGAGCAGGAGGCGCTGCAGGCGCGGCTCGATGCGCTGGAGGCGAGGCTCAAGCCGGCAGCCCCGCGCCGCCGCGCCGGCAAGCCCGGTTGACGCCGAAAACTTCCTTTGACACGCTAGTGGATGGGGTGCAGTTATTTTGAGACTACCGTATCTAGGTGACGGCGCCGCCGTTGCCGAGCGATTTCGGAGCGGAGGGCTGCCATGACCGCGCTGTCCACCACCCAGGACGCCGAACATATCGGCACCAGCCCGATCGATCTCATCGAGGAAATCGTCGAAGCGAACGAGTGGCCGCATGACCGCTCGAGCGACGACGAGATCCTTATCGAGGTCGCGGGCCGCTGGTGCGACTACCGGCTGCTCTTCGTGTGGCAGGCCGATCTCGCCGTGCTGCATTTCACCGCCAGCTTCGACATGAAGGTGCCGAAGGGCCGGCGGACCGCGGTCAACGAGCTCCTGGCCACCGCGAACGAGCGGATGTGGCTCGGGCATTTCGACGTCTGCGCCGAAACCTCGCTGCCGATGTTCCGCCACGCGCTGCTGCTCCGCGGCACCGCCGGCATCGCGGTCGAGCAGATCGAGGATCTGGTGGAGACGGCGCTTTCCGAGTGCGAGCGGTTCTATCCCGCCTTCCAGCTCGTCATCTGGGGCGGCAAGCAGCCGGACGAGGCGATCGCGACGGCGATGATCGACCCGATGGGCGAGGCCTGACCCTCCCTCAATGACGCAAATCCTGCTGGTCGGCTGCGGCCGGATGGGGACGGCGCTCCTCTCCGGCTGGCTCGGTGCGGGCGTGGCCTCGCGGGTCGTGGTGGTCGAGCCGGCGGGGCTGGGCGGCGAGGGCTTCGACGAGCGCGTCCTGGCGGTTGCCGACCGCGCGGCCGTCCCGGCCGAGTTCGCACCCGACGTGGTCGTCCTCGCCGTCAAGCCGCAGGTGCTCGACCAGGCGGCGCCCGCCTACCGCGATATCGTGGAGCGCGGCGCGCTGGTGATCTCGATCGCCGCCGGCAAGACCCTGTCCCGCCTGGCCGCATGTGTCGGCGAGCAGGCCGCCATCGTCCGGTCGATGCCGAACCTGCCCGCCGCCATCGGCAGCGGCGTCACCGTCTGCGCCGCCAACGCCCAGGTCTCGACCGCGCAGCAGGCGCTGTGCAGCCGCCTGCTCGGGACGGTGGGAGCGCTCGAATGGGTCGATGACGAGGCGCTGCTCGACGCCGTCACCGCCGTGTCGGGCAACGGCCCGGCCTATGTGTTCCTGGTGATCGAGGCGCTGGCCGCCGCCGGCGCCGCCGCGGGCCTGCCGGAGGATCTCGCCATGCGGCTCGCCCGCGCCACGGTCAGCGGGGCCGGCGACTATGTGCGGCAGTCCCCGGACAGTCCGGAGGCGATGCGCCGCGCCGTCACCAGCCCGGCCGGCACCACCGCTGCGGCGCTGACGGTGCTGATGGGACAGCCGGGGTTGCAGGATCTCTTCGACCGCGCCGTGGCCGCCGCCGTCCAGCGCTCGCGCGAGCTGGCGGGGTAGGGCACTTTTCCCCTCTCCTGCCCTTCA
>DATGFU010000301.1:0-2338 GCA_035308865.1 Allostellaceae bacterium
AATCGGTGTACGAAGTGTTTTACACGCTCCGCGACGCTGTGATTCTCGTGGCGATTGTCGTGCTGTTGTTTCTGCAAGACTGGAGGGCAATGATCCTGCCCATGATCGATGTGCCGGTCTCGTTGATCGGCACGTTTGCGGTGATGGCTCTCTTGGGCTTTTCGCTCAACAACCTCACGCTCTTCGGCCTCGTGCTGGCGATCGGCATCGTGGTCGACGACGCGATCGTCGTGGTCGAGAACGTCGAACGCAACATCGAGGAGGGGCTGAGTCCGCGTGCCGCCACCATCCGGGCGATGAGCGAGGTCACGAGCCCGATCATCGCGATCACCCTGGTGCTGTGCGCGGTCTTCGTGCCGATCGCCTTCATCTCCGGCCTGACCGGGCAATTCTACCGGCAATTCGCGCTGACCATCGCCTTCTCGACGGTGATCTCGGCCTTCAACTCCCTCACCCTGAGCCCGGCGCTCGCGGCCATCCTGCTCAAATCGCCGCGCGCGCCGAAGGACCGGCTGACCCGCCTCGTCGACCGGCTGTTTGGCGGGTTCTTCCGGCTGTTCAACCGCTTCTTCCACGCCGGCTCCTCCGGGTACGGGCGAGGCGTGGCGGCGACCCTCAGACACAAGGCGGTGACGGTCGGCGCCTACGCGGCGCTGCTGAGCGTCGCCTGGCTGGGCTTCCAGTCCGTGCCGCCGGGCTTCGTGCCGGTGCAGGACAAGCAGTACCTGGTGAGCTTCGCCCAACTGCCCGACGGCGCCACGCTCGACCGCACCGAGAAGGTCATCCGCCAGATGTCCGATATCGCGCTCAAGGAGCCGGGCGTCGAAAGCGCAGTCGCCTTCCCGGGCCTGTCGATCAACGGCTTCATCAACAGCTCCAACGCCGGCATCGTCTTCGTCACGCTGAAGCCGTTCGAGGAGAGGCGCAGCGCCGATCTCTCGGGCTTCGCCACCTCGCAGAAGCTGCAGCGGAAATACGCCGCGGTGCAGGACGCGTTCATCGCCATCTTCCCGCCGCCCCCGGTGCAAGGCCTGGGCACGATCGGCGGGTTCAAGCTGCAGGTCGAGGACCGCGCCGATCTCGGCTACGAGGCGCTCGATGCCGCGATGAAGCAGGTGATCGCGAAGGCCCGCAAGGCGCCCGAGCTGGCCGGCGTGTTCTCCAGCTACGAGATCAACGTCCCGCAGCTCTACGCCGATCTCGACCGGACAAAGGCGCAGCAGCTCGGCGTCGACGTGCAGGATGTGTTCGACGCCATGCAGATCTATCTGGGATCCCTTTATATCAACGATTTCAACCGGTTCGGTCGTACCTACGAGGTCATTGCCCAGGCCGACAGGCAGTTCCGCTCGAAGCCCGACGACATCCTCCGCCTGCAGGTGCGCAACAACGAGGGAAAGATGGTGCCGCTGGGTGCGATGGTCCGGGTGTCGGATACAACCGGGCCGGAGAGTGCCATGCGCTACAATGCCTTCCGCTCGGCCGACCTGAACGGCGGCCCGGCCCCGGGCTATTCGAGCGGCCAAGCGCAGCAGGCGATCGTCAAGATCCTCGACGAGACCCTGCCCAAAGGCATGGGCTTCGAATGGACGGAGCTGACCTTCCAGCAGGAGATCGCGGGCAACACGGCGATCATCGTCTTCCCGATCTGCGTGCTGCTCGCCTATCTCGTGCTCGCCGCCAAGTACGAGAGCCTGCTGCTGCCGCTGGCGGTCATCCTGATCGTGCCGATGGGGCTGCTTTCGGCGATCGGCGGCGTGTGGATCAGCGGCGGCGACAACAACATCTTCACCCAGATCGGCCTCTTCGTCCTGGCCGGGCTCGCCTTCAAGAACGCGATCCTGATCGTCGAGTTCGCCCGCGAGCTCGAGACTCACGGCCGCACGACGCTCGGAGCGGCGATCGAGGCGGCCCGGCTCCGGCTGCGGCCGATCCTGATGACCTCCTTCGCCTTCGTGATGGGCGTGGTGCCGCTGGTCGCGTCGACCGGCGCCGGCGCCGAGATGCGCCACGCCATGGGCGTGGCCGTCTTCTCGGGCATGCTCGGTGTCACCTTCTTCGGCCTTTTCCTCACCCCGGCCTTCTACGTGTTGGTGCGGAGCGTCGAGAAGAGCTTCGCCCGCCGGGTTCCGGAGCTCGTGTCATGATCCGCAAGACCATCTTCGCCCTGCTCGCGACCACGGCGCTCGCCGCCTGCACCAGCCCGGTCGGGCCTCAGGATTCCGGCGTCGGGACGCCCGCCGCCTGGAGCCGGCTCGCCGGCCAGGATCCCTCCCCCGTGCTCGCCAGCACCGACACCGCCGAGATCGAGCAGCGCTGGTGGCAAAGCTTCGGCGAT
>DATGFU010000302.1:0-3885 GCA_035308865.1 Allostellaceae bacterium
TCGCCGAGCGCGGCCAGCGCCGCGACGAGCCCGTGCAGCGCGGCGCCGTAGGATGCCAACGGAAAGGCGAAGGCGATCGGCCGCGTGCTGTACTGCTCGTTGCAGAATCCGGACCGCACCTGGGCCAGGAGATCGACCGCCGGACGGTTCGGCGCCGTCGGATCCGAGGCGATGTCGAGTACAATCAGGTTCGGGAAGCGCCCGGCGATCGCGGCGGCATCGGGCCGGGCCGGCGCGTCCGGGTGGTCCTCGCCGCCGACGATGCAGAGATCGGCCTGCGCCAGCGCCGCGTCGACGGAGGGATCATCCGGATGGGCCGCGAGCACGGTCTTGCCGCGCTGCCACAGTTCGTAGGCCGGATAGAGCGCCATGAAGGGATCGGAACCGGAGACGACCCGCGTGACCGACGCCCCGGCATCGACGAGCAGCTTGCCGACCAGCCCGCCGGCGAGCCCGCTGCCGAAATCGACGACCTGGAGCCCGTCGCAGAGCGCGTCTCGGGTCAGGTTCGCCACGTCATTCTCCCTGCTGAAATCGATCCGCGCCGGCCGGGCGCGCGGCCGGGCTGTCGCCGACCGTATATTTGACATACCATACGCATAGGTATGAGTTCGGCGCAACGACGTCAGGACATGACCGGACAGGGAGGATCGCCGCATGCTGCCGCAAGACCGCAACACCTATCTCTGCGACGTGAGCCCCGGCAAGCCCATGCATGAGCTGCTGCGGCGCTACTGGCTGCCGGCCGGCCTGTCCAGCGACCTGCCGCACCCCGATTCCGACCCGGTGCGCACGACGCTGCTGTCGAAAGGCTACGTGATGTTCCGCGACAGCGCCGGCACGGTCGGGATCCTCGACGAGAATTGCTGTCATCGCGGCGCCTCGCTGGCGCTGGGTCGGGTCGAGGAGGGCGGGATCCGCTGCATCTACCACGGCTGGAAATATGCCGTGAACGGCAGCGTCCTCGACATGCCGAGCATCGAGGGTCCACCGACATCGGGCGTCCGCCAGCCCGCCTACCCGGTCCGCGAGGCGGGCGGCCTGATCTGGGTTTATCTGGGGCCGTCCGAAATACAGCCACCACTGCCCCACTACCCGTTCTTCGACGTGTCGGAGTCCTGCCGCTACATCGGCGCGCCGCTGATCAACGCCAATTTCGTGCAGGTGCTGGAGGGGGCCATCGATTCCGCCCATCTGGGATTCCTCCATGCCGACGTTCATTCGCGCGGCGTCATGGCGGTGAGCGGCGACAAGCCGGCGGTGGGCCAGGTCAAAGGCCAGTTCATCACCGCCAAGGCTCCGCGGATCGAGGTCGCCGACGCGCCCTGGGGTTTCCGCTATGCGGCGCTCCGCGACGTGAAGGACGCGGACGGCAACCCGGTCACGCAGGCGCGGGTCACGGCCTTCTTTCTGCCCTTCTGCTCCAACGTGACCGACGAGGGCAGCATCCTGCTGGCGATGCCGGTCACCAGCGAATGGACGATCCACTATCACGTGTTCTGGCAGGAGGATCCCGAGACCGGTCCGGCCAAGCTGCGCCAACTCGTCGACTTCCTCGGCTGGAACGATCCGGCGCTGCAGGCGCGCGAGCGGGCGCGGCTCGTCCACGACATCTCGGGCACGGTCGGCCGCGGCGACAATTACCGCCAGGATCGCGAGGCGATGCGGCGCAAGGAGTCCTTCAGCGGCATGGGCAACGTCGTGATCGAGGACCTCGCGGTCACCGAGACGATGGGAGCGATCAGCGACCGCACCCTCGAGCATCTCGTCGCCTCCGACGCCGCGGTCGTGCGGGCGCGGCGGGCGCTCCTGCGGAACGCGCAGCGCGTGGCGTCCGGCGAGGCGCCGGAAGGCCTGATCGACGGTCCCCCGCCGATCGCCGGGCAGGGCTTCGTGACGCCGGAGAAACCGTGGCAGTCGTGGTTCTCGGATTGGGGTGGCAGCGTGTGATCCCGGACACCCCCACCCCGGCCCTCCCCCGCTATCGCGGGAGAGGGAGGAACGAGCCCTCTCCCGCTTGCGGGGGAGGGTTGGGTGGGGGTCCATCCGCAGCCTCGCTGCCCGTCACAACCTCCGCGCCACCTCCAGCAGGAGGGCGCGAAGCCAGGTGACGGCCGGGCCGGGATCGGGCTCGCGGCGCCATAGCACGTCGAAGACGATCTCGGGACACTGATAGGGCGGCTCGAACAGCGTCAGCCCGTAGGATCCCGCCATCGCGGCCGCTAGCCGGTACGGCGACAGGGTCACGAAATCGGAGCCGGCGACGATCGCCAGCGCCGACAGCGCGTCGGGCACGCTGAGCGCTATGTTGCGGGCGAGCCCGTGCTGCGCCAGGGCCGCGTCGAGCCGGCCGCGGTCGTCGAGCACGACGCGGCGCACGAAGCCGCCGTGACGGACGAGGCCTTCGGAATCGGCGTCGGCCTGGGTCGAGAGCACGACGTGCGGCAGCGCGGCGAGGGCCTCGAGCGTGAGAATGCGGCCCGGCGGCGACAGGCCCTCGCGCATCGCCCAGACCATGCGGTCGGCCAGCAGCCGGCGGAACTCGAAACGCGCCGGGACGCGATCGAAGACGCCGATCGCGAGATCGATCCGGCCGGAATCGAGCTCGTCCAGCACGCCCGACCCGCTCGGATGGACGCGGATCTCCGCCCGCGGCGCCGCCTGGCGCAGACGCGGCATCAGCTCCGGCAGCAGCAGCCAGCACGTGTAGGGCGTGGCGCTGATCGCGAAGCGCCGCTCGGTCTCGGCCGGCACGAACTCGGTCGGGGTGAGCGCCGAATGCAGGTGCAGCAGCGCCTGCTGCACCTTCGGCCCGACATCGGCGGCCACGGCGGTCGGCTGCATGCCGTTGGGCCCGCGGGTGAACAGCTCGTCTTTCAGCACGTAGCGCAGCCGGTTGAGCGAATGGCTGACCGCCGACGGTGTCACGTTCAGCCGCTCGCCGGCGCGCGTGACGCTGCGCTCCTCCATCAGCGCGTTGAACACCCGGAGGAGGTTGAGATCGACCTCGTTGAATTTAATCTGGCTCAATTTCCGCCTGACGATATCTCATTGGGATCAAAATCCCGGCAGGCGTAAAGTGCAATCGAATTCCGGCGACGCGAGCGCCGGACACGCGAGGAGATGCACGAGATGGCTGACGAAATGCTGTCGCGCCCGGTCGATCTGGCGACGCTGCCGACCCATCCGGAGAACTGGATCTGGGCGTCCTGGACCGACGCCTTCACCGTGCCGGCGGACAAGGTCGCCGAGATCCAGCTGGAGGCGCTCAAGCACCGCTTCGCGGAGATGGTGGAGAAGGTCCAGATCCTGGCCAATCTCGCCGAGGAGCAAGGGATCAGCGAGATCCGATCGATCGAGGACGGCGCACCGCTGCTCTTCGCCCACTCGGTCTACAAGTCGTATCCGATCTCCTTCCTCGAGAAGAATCAGTTCGACCGGCTGACCAAGTGGCTGGACACGCTGACGGTCGACGATCTGTCCGGCGTGGATGCGAGCGGCATCGACACGATCGACGATTGGATCCAGCTGCTCGACGAGAAGACCGACATCAGGGTCATCCATTCCTCTGGCACCAGCGGCAAGCTCTCCTTCATCCCGCGCAGCGAGCGCGAGCTGCCGATGATGCTGCGCGGTTGGCGGCAGAACTTCCAGGGTTTCGGCGACGAGCCGCATGCCAAGCCGATCGAGGGTCTCTCCAGGATCCCGGTGATCTTCAACGGCTATCGCAAGGGGGCGCTCGGCCATTTCCGGCTGCTCAACGGCTTCGTGCGCTACCTCTACGACGGCGACGAGAGCATGGTGCTGACCCGCAACCCCGGCCGGATGAGCGCCGACGCGCTGTCGCTCGGCGGCCGGCTGTCGGTGGCGGCCTCGCGCGGCGAG
>DATGFU010000303.1:0-11001 GCA_035308865.1 Allostellaceae bacterium
TGCAGCGACTTCACCAGCCAGTTGGCCGACTGGTAGCGCTCGCTCAGATAGTCGCGATCGGACTTGCCGGGGAGCGTGCGGCTGACCCGCGAATAGTAGTGCGTATTGACCAGCACGCGCGGCAGGGTCTGGCCGTTGAGCTCGATCAGCCAGCCGCCGGTGGGCTGCGCCCGCATCAGGATGTCGGGCACGACGGGCTGCGCGGGCGCGCCGTCGAACTGGAGGCCGGGCTTGGGATCGAGCGCCTTGATCTCGGCCACCATCTCGGCAAGGTCCTCGGCATCGGCGCCGCATACCTTCAAGAGCTGGGCAATCTCGCGGCTGGCCAGCAGCTGAAGGTTGTTCAGCAGCGTCTGCATGCAAGGATCGAGCCTGCCCCGCTCGGCCAGTTGGATCGCCAGGCACTCTGAAAGATCGCGGGCGAAGACGCCGCAGGGTTCGAAGCGCTGGAGGCGCTTCAGCACCGCCTCGACCTGATCCTGCGGCGCGCCGAGGGTCCGCGCGACCTCCGCGAGATCGGCCCGGAGATAACCGTTCTCGTCCACCAGCTCGATCAGGAAGAGGCCGATCATCCGCTCGACCGGCTCGGCGATGTCGCAATTGAGCTGGCCGATCAGGTGCTCCCGCAGGCTCTGCTCCTGCTTCAGCGTCTCCTCGAGGCCGGGCAGATCCTCGCCATCGAGCCGCCCAGACGCCGTCTGCCGCCATGCCTCCGGCTCGCCCCCGAAATCCACGGCGCCATCCCCCTCGGCGCCGGCCTTGTCCTGCCACAGCTGGGCGTCGTCACCCTGGAGATCAGCCGCGGTGCTGTCGAGCGTCTGCGGCGCCTCGGAGACGGGCGCAAGTTCGGTCGGCGCTTCGACGGCAGCCGCCGGCTCTGGATCGGATTCGTCGCGCTCGAGGAGCGGGTTCTGCTCGAGCTCCTGCTCGACGAAGTCGACGAGCTCGAGATTCGACATCTGCAGCAGCTTGATCGCCTGCTGCAGCTGCGGGGTCATGACCAGCGACTGGGTCTGCCGGAGATCGAGCCTCTGGCTGATCGCCATTTCGTATCACCCGGCTACAGGCTGAACATTTCGCCCAGATAGACGCGGCGCACATCCGCATCGGCGATGATCTCGTCCGGCGTGCCTTCCATCATGACCACGCCGTCGTGGAGCATGTAGGCACGGTCGACGATGCCCAGCGTCTCGCGCGCGTTGTGGTCGGTGATCAGCACGCCGATGCCGCGCGCCTTCAGGTGCAGCACCAGCGCCCGGATATCGCCGACGGCGATCGGGTCGATGCCGGCCAGCGGCTCGTCGAGCAGGATGAAATGCGGCTGGGTGGCGAGCGCGCGGGCGATCTCGCAGCGCCTTCGCTCGCCGCCGGAGAGGGCCAGCGACGGGGTCCGCCGCAGGTGGCTGATGCCGAACTCCGAGAGCAGCTCGTCGATCGCCGCCTCGCGAACCTCGGCTTGCGGCTCGACCACCTCGAGCACCGCGCGGAGGTTCTCCTCGACCGTGAGGCCGCGGAAGATGGATGCTTCCTGCGGCAGGTAGCCGATGCCCAGGCGGGCGCGGCGATACATCGGCAGGCCGGTGATGTCCTGCCCGTCGAGCATGATCGTGCCGGCGTCGGCGGTGATGAGGCCGGTGATGATGTAGAAGCAGGTCGTCTTGCCGGCGCCGTTCGGCCCGAGCAGGCCAACGACCTCGCCGCGGTTGACGTTCACCGAAACGCCGCGCAGCACCGGCCGCTTCTTGAAGCTCTTGCCGAGATTGACCGCCATCAGGCCGGCGGCCTTGGGAACGAGGCGCGGCCGATTGTCGGCCACCGGAGCTTCGGGCGCCCGCTTGTCAGGCGCGGCGAAGAGTGAGGACAGCAGAGTCATCGCGGCCACTCTAGCGCGGTTTGGCGGAAGCAGGCTCGGGTTTTTGCGCGGACCCGGGGGGCGTCGCCTGCGAGGTCGGACCCGGTTGTGTGCCGGCAGCGCCGGACGCGTCGCCGTTCTTGTTGGCGGGGTTCTTCTCGTCCGTCTCGGCCCGCTTCTTCGGCACGAGGTAGCCTTGGACGCGATGGCCGGTGGTGTCGGCCATCGTGGGCGGCCGCGGCAGCAGCCGCGACATGCCCTTCTCCAGGTCGACCACGCCGTACTCGCCGCGCATCGTGTTCTCGCCGTGGTTCACGGTGACGTGGCCGGAAAGCGTCACGAGGCCGGTGTCGAGATTGTAGATGCCGCGATCGCCCGTGCCGACCGTATCGGGCCGCGACGCGACCACGTGGCCGTCGCCGTTCACCAGGCTGATCCGCTGGTCCTCGCCGGGCGCCGTCGAGATCTGCGCGGTCAGCACGTCGGCGCGGATCTGGCGGTCGGCGCGGGTGCCGACGGCATTGCCGCGGGCGATCGCGAACTGCTTGTCGTCATACCATTCGAGCGCGTCGCGCGCGGTGACCACATCCTGCGGCGTGGTCAGCTGCAGGTGGCCGCCGGTCAGAACGGCCGTCTTGGAATCGAGGTCGTAGACGCCGTGATCGCCGACAATCGTGTCGTTCGGCGTGGTCAGCTTGACATGGCCATCGGCGACGATGCGCCAGATCTCGGTGTCGCTGGAGTTCGGGATGTCGCGGTAATAGGCCATCAGCACGTCGCCGTAGAGCGTGCGGTCGCCGCGCTTGGCGACGGCGTTCCCGGTCGCGATGTAGACCTTGTTGGTCTGCTGCATCTCGATGCCGTCGTCCGACGTGATGTCGATCGGTCCCGATCCCGCGCCGAGATCAAGGCTCGACGACGACCGCGCGGGGGCGCCGTTATCGGGCGTGGCATTGTCGGGCGGTGCGGCTTGGGAAGGCGCGGCTTGGGAAGGCGCGGCTTGGGCGGGCGCAGCCGGCGCCGGCTTGGCCTGAGGGGGCTTTGCGGCCGGCGCGCTCGGCGACGGGTTCGGGGCCGGTGCGGCACGCGCCGCAGCGGCCAAGGCCAGCAGGGCCAGGGCCGGCAGCCGGAGCGGAAACCTCATCGCAAGATCACTGATCTTCGCTGTGCGCGCCCAGAATCACCAACTCGGACTTCCCGGTGACAAGGAGGGTGTCGCCCTTCTGGAGGACGCGGAAGCCTTCGCCCTTGAGCGTCGCCGACGGCCCGTCGCCCGCGACCGGATCGTGGCCTTCCGCGCCGCCGGCATCGAGATCGACCCGTGCCGTCGTGGTCTTGAGCCGGTAGCCCTTGTCATGGAACAGCTCGACGTCGCCCGAGAGGTCGAGATAGTGCGTCTGGGGCTGATAGATGCCGGTCTTGCCCGAGCCGACGATCCAGGCCCCCTCCTTGGTCAGGATATCGGCCTTGGGCCCGTCGAGGGCGACGAGGCTCTCGGCCGTGCCGGTGTTGATGCCCTCCTCGCGCGCGGCGTCCGCCGTGATGGTAAAGGGCCGCCCGTTGCGGTCGATTCCGGTGTAGCGGGGGCTGACCATCCGCAGATCGCGGATCAGCGAGACGTCGAGACGCGGCAGATGCTTCCACAGCCGGTCGAATCCGGCGGTGAGCGCCGGCCACGCGCCGAGCAGCAGAATGATGGCGCCGGCGGCCACCGGCATGGTGAACTTCGCCCGTGCGACAAATTGGCTGTAGCGGACCGAACGCAGACGCTCGCGCATCGGCAAGCCTAGACCGGCGCGCGGCGCTTCGTCGACGGCAACCTCAATTGCCGGCGCTGCGGCCGAAGCCAAGCGGCTCATCGCGTTCGTGTCCTCGTTTCTTTCGGTCCTGCGGCCGCGGCCCGGCCCCGAGCCACATGCCATGCCACTACGCCAACATGGCGCCGCGGGCAACCCCTTCGCAGGCGCAGCAGAGCCGCGTAGTGCACCCGTTCTCACACGATCCCGACCCGTTCGAGCCATTCCCGACGCTGCGGCGGCACGGCCAGCAGGTTGAGCGTCTCCGGCACGGCGGCGCGTTCCGCGGCGGTGAGAGGCTCCGCCCGGACGTTGCCTTCCAAGGCGACCAGGCGGTGCAAGGCAAAGCCATGATGCTCAAGCAGTTCCAGCGTTTCGGGCGCCGCTACCCCGTCCCGCCACCAGCTTTCGAAGACGATGAGCGGGCGCGCCGTTTCTAGCATCCGCACCCCGCCGCGCAGCACCGCCGCTTCGTGACCTTCGACGTCGAGCTTGATGAGGTCCGGCGGCGGCAGCGCCAGCGCGTCGAGTTGGCGCACCGCGACCCGGTTGCCGTCCGTCTCGGAGATTTGCGTGAGGAAGCTGTGGCGCGAGCGGCTGAGCCGTGCGGTGCCGTCATGGTCCGACAGGCCGAAGGGATGGCCGCTGACGCGGTCGGCGATGCCGGCCCGCTCGATCGTGCGCGCGAGATCGGCGGAGGTCCGCGGATCGATCTCGAAGGCGTGGACATGCCCGTGGAAGCCCGGCGCCGTCGCGAGCACGAGGCTGAGATAGCCCCAGTTCGCGCCGATGTCGTAGGCGGTGCCGATGAACGGCGCGAGGCGCTCGGCCAACGCCGTCACCTCCGGCTCGTAGCCGCCGGCGGCCAGGCTTTTCGCCAGCTGCAGAAAGGCGGTGTTGCCGCAATCGACGGCAAAGCTGCTGCCGTCGCGGAGATGGATGCGGGCTGGCGCCGGCAGGCCGAGCCGCTGGTGGAGCGTGAAGAACAGGGCCTTGCGGAGCTTATGGCCGATCCGGGCGAGGCCGCGGGGCTTGCCGCCGGCGGCCGCCAGCGACCGGGCCAGCGGTGCCGCGATCTCGATCCGCAGCGGCGGCGCCATCGCTCAGTCGAGGGCCAGCGTGATCGCCTTCAGATAGGCGGATTCGGGGAGCGCCGGATGCACCGGATGGTCCGGCCCGGCGAAGCCCGTGCGCAGGATGCGGCCGGTCCTGTCGGCATCGGCGAGGCCCAGCCGCACCGCCTCGGCGAAGGCATCCAGCGGCATGTTGTGCGAGCATGACGCGGCGAAGAGGATGCCGCGCTTGGCCGTCGCCGCGGCACCGAGCCGCACGAGCTTGCGATAGCCGCGGCTGCCCGGCCCCAGATCCTTCTTCGAGCGGACGAAGGCGGGCGGGTCGAGGACGACGACATCGAACCGCTCCTTCGCTTCGGCCAGGGCAGTCAACGTCTCGAACGCGTCGCCTTCGCGAGCCTGGACGCGGTCGCCGACTCCGTTCGCCCGTGCCGCCTCCAGCGCGAGTGCCAGCGCTCCGCCGGAGCGATCGACTAGCACCGCCTCGGCGGCGCCCTGCTTGGCGGCGAGCACGCCGAAGCCGCCGGTGTAGGAATAGACGTCGAGCACCCGCGCGCCGCCAGCGAGGCCAGCGACGAAGGCACGGTTGTCGCGCTGGTCGTAGAACCAGCCGGTCTTCTGCGACGCGGCGAGACTGGTGACGAACTCGGCGCCGTTCTCGCGCACGGCGGTTCGCTCCGGCACCGTGCCCTTGGCGGTGCGCGTCTCGGCGGGGAGGCCTTCGAGCTGGCGTCCGGCACCGTCGTTGCGAATCACCACCAGTTCCGGCGACAGCACACGGTCGAGCGCCTCCAGCAGCATCGGCTCCAAACGCTCCATGCCGGCGGTGTTCAGCTGGCAGACCAGCGCATCGCCGTAGCGGTCGATCACCAGGCCCGGCAGCCCGTCGGCCTCGGCATGGACCAACCGGTAGAAGGGTTCTGCGTAGAGCCGCTTGCGGATCTCGAGCGCGCGGCTGAGCCGGGCGGCAAAGAACCCGGCATCGATCCGTCGCCCTGGATCACGGTCGAGAACGCGCAGGCTGATCAGCGTATGCGGGTTGAAAGTCGCTACGCCCAAGCGGCGGCCCTCGCTGATCGCGACCGTCACCAGCGTGCCGGGCGCCAGCGCCTTGGCGGCGGCGTCGAGCGCCACCTCGTTGGAATAAATCCAGGGATGACCCTGCTCGGCGCGCTTCGACCGGCCACGCGCCAGCGTGACCACCGGCCGGGTCGTAAGATCGTCGGTCATGCGCCCGCGGCGATCTCGCCGATCGCGGCGATGAAGGTACGGACCTCATCGGCGCTGTTGTAGTGGGCGAGGCCAATGCGGGTGACGCCGCCCTCGCCGAGGCCGAGGCGAGCCGCCGCCTCCCAGGCGTAGAAATTGCCGCTCCAGGCGAAGATGTTGCGGTCGGCCAGCGCCTGCGCCACCGCACCGGCCTCGCGTCCGGGCAGGCTGAAGCTGAAGGTCGGCACGCGGGCGGCGAGCCGGTTCGGGCCGGTGATCCCGTAGACCTTGAGGCCTGGGATCGAGGCAAACCCCTCCAGCGCCACGCGCATCAGCCCGGCCTCGTGCGCCGTCGCCGCCGTGAGCCCGGCGACGATCCGCGTCCGCAGCGGCGCCTCGTCCGCGGCACCGCCAAACGCGCTGCCGAGCCAGGCGAGGTGCTCGATGGCGCCTAGCGTGCCGGCCTGGCCTTCGAAGGACGGCGTGCCGGGCGCGAAGCGCCACGGCATCTCCCAGGAGGACGGCCGCACCTTGAGCGGCTTCAGCCGCTCGCGCAGCGCAGGGTCGAGATAGAGCACCCCCATATGGGGGCCGAAGAATTTGTAGGCGGAGCAGGCGAAGAGATCGCAGCCGATCGCTTTCACGTCGATCGGGATATGCGGCGCCGACTGCACGCCGTCGACCATGGTGACGGCGCCGACGGATTTCGCGGCCGCAACGATCCGGGCGACGTCGTTGATCGTACCGAGAATGTTGCTGGCATGGTTGCAGGCCACGAACCGCGTCTTCGGGCCGATCAGGTCGCACAGCGTGTCGTAGCGGTACTCGAAGCTCTCCGGATCGAAATCGAGCCAGCGCACCTGGACGTCGCGCTCCTCGGCGGCGGTCAGCCACGGCGCCACGTTGCCGTCATGGTCCATGCGGGTCAGCACGATCTCGTCGCCGGGCTGCCAGTCGCGGGCGATCAGCCGAGCGAAATGAAAGAGCAGCGAGGTCGTGTTGAGGCCGAACAGCACCTCGTCACGCGCGGCGCCGAGGAACGCTGCGACGCCGTCGAGAGAGGCATTCATCAGACGGTCCGACCCCTGCGAGGTCCGAAAGGCGCCGCCGTCATTGGCGCAGCTGTCGATGATCGCCTCGCGCATCCGCTCGAGCACGCGGGAAGGCACCTGCGATCCGGCCGGCGCATCGAAATAGATCCGGGGCCGCCCGTCGTCGCGGATCGCCAGCGCCGGAAACGCGGCGCGTACCTCGTCGATGTTCCACTGGGGCATGAACGGTCTCCAAGATTTCGGTCGCTTTCCCTCTCCGCCCTTGGGGGCGGAGAGGGTCAGGGTGAGGTGGGGGATATCTCAGAGCGTCGGCGCGACCCACCTCACTCTCCCGCTATCGCGGGCCCCCTCCCTCTGCGCCCTGAAGGGCAGGAGAGGGGTACTTCAAAGCCGCAGCCCCGTCACCGCTTCGGCGAGGTCGCGGCGGGCCTTGTCGGCGGCGGCGGTCGCCTGGTCGATGTCGTGGCGTGCCGCCGCCATGCTGTCCTCGTCGGTTTCGAGCTGCTTGACAAGCCGCGTGTGCAGCGAGTCCCCCGGCGCCACCGCCTTGAGGTTCTCGCGGATCCGCGCCTCGTCGGCGGCGATCGAGTTGGCGACGGCCTCGAGCCGCTTCTTCTCCTCGTCCTGGGCGGCGGCCGCCCGTTGGAACTGGGCCAGGCGCTGCAGCGCCGACTTGGCCTCGGGGGCCAGCCCCTCGGCATCGGCATAGGCGAGCACGCGGCCGGCCGCATCGGCGTTGAGCGCGATCGTGTCGAAGCTCGTGGAGTCGACGTGCACGGTCACGGTCCGCGTCTCGCCGGCCTTGAGGTCATAAGGCAGGCGCCAGGCATCCTTGGTCTCCTCCATCCCGGCCGGCTTGCCGCCTTCGATCTCGATCTCGTCGTTGTCGCTTCTCGGGATCTCCACGAGCACGCGCTGCGCCGCGGCGACAGGGGCGGTCACCGCGATGACGCGGGTCGTCCGCGACTTCTCCTTGACCCGCAGTACCCCGTCCGCGGCGGCGAGCGTCGTCAATGTCCGCGTCGCCGGCTGCTTCCAGTCGACGGTGCTGCGCAGATCCTCGGCGAAGGAGAGCAGCCGCGTCTCGCCCGCCGGCAGGCTGCCGACCCGCGCATCGCCGGCGAAGAACGCGTCCTCGCCCGGGGAGAAGAGCGCCAGCACGCCCGGCGGCAGCCCGCTGCCGGTGTCGTTGGTGAGCTTGACCGCGGCCAGCGGATGCTCGCCGCCGTCGCGGGCGAGATCGACCGACTCGGCCTTCACCTGCCGATCGAGCAGCGGCACCGAGGCGGTATGTCCCGCCGCCAGCATCACCGGCTTGGCGAGGCGGAAGACGACCGAGGCCTCGGCCTCCGTCTCCTGGGTCGGCTCGGCCGAGGCGGCGATCGAGTCCATCACCATTGGGACGCTCTGCATGCCCGCCGCGCGCTTCCCGGCCGTCACGGTGGTCTCCTCCAAAGCCCCCTCCGGTGCGGGTGGGGGCGGCGGCATCGCCTTCGCCGCGTTCATCTCCATCGGTCGCGCCCGGATGTCCTCGGGCGGCAGGATGCGGTTGAAGACCTCCACCGGCACTTCCGGCCGCTGCACGAAATAGGTTCGGTAGAGCGCCTGTCTGAAGGTCACCGGATTGCCGGATTGCAGCGTCAGCTCGACGCCGTTCCAGTCGACGCCGGATTCGTTCTCCAGCACCGCCCAGCCCTGCAGCACCGCCTTATCCTTGCCGGCCTCCGGCAGGACGAGCCGGTAGGTCGTCTTCCACAGCGGCGCCGCCACCACGTAGCCGACGCGGACGGTCCGCCGGTTCTTGCCGGCGATGCGCAGGGTCAGGTGGCGCTTGTCGTGGCTGGAGGCGCGGCGCAGCTCCTCCAGCGCCTTGCCGATGCCGTCGCGCAGCTTCGGGTCGGTGACCTGCACCGATTCAGATTCTTCAAGCACAAATTGGCGGAGCCCGTCGCTGGTGAGCAGCGTCACCCGCGTGCGCGGCACCTGGGCCGGCGGCGCGCCGTCGCGGCCCGGCACCTCCGTCATCACCGTCTCGGCCTGCATGATCCGTCCGGTCATCGAGCGCGGGCCGGCGACCTCGACCTCGATGCCCTGCAGCCCGTTCAGATAGGCTAGGGGTGAGTTCAGCGCCGACGGGTCGAGCGGGATGTCGCCGAAGGCGGCGCGGCTGCCGTCGCGGCCCGGCAGCTCGATGCCGCCGACACCGCCCTCGTTGTCGAAGACGGTCAGCGACTTCAGCACGTCGTCGACCTCGTCGAGTGGCACGTCGAGACCGAGCGTGGCCGGCCCGTCGATCTCCGCCTCGTACTCGAAATACCCGACGCCGCCCGAGGACAGCATCACCCGCTTGAGCGCGAGATCGGGCGCAGCGAAGGCGAAGCCGGGCAGCAGCGACAGCGCAAGTCCGGCGGCGAGGCGGCGCATCGGCGGAACTCCCCCGAGAGTCTGGTGGGTGGGCGATGCTACCACGCCGCGTGGTCGAGGACGATCCGTGCTTCTGGCGCCCCCTCCCTGTCCCTCTCCACAAGCGGGAGAGGGAACGATGCGGCCACGGCGTCCCCTCTCCCGCCAGAGCGGGGGAGAGACAGGGAGGGGGCCTCGCCGAAACTGGTCAATCGCTCCGCACGACAGCCCAAGCCTCTTGACATCCCCCGCGGCCGCAGCTTAAATGAACGAACGATCGTTCATTTAAGCGTCATCATGCGAGACGGTTCCGAGACCAATGCACGGATCAGGCAGGCGGCGCTGGCGCTCTTTGTCGAGCGCGGCGTCTCGGCCGTGTCGGTCCGGGACATCGCCGAGGCGGCCGGCGTGCGGCCGAGCACGCTCTACGTCCATTGGCCGTCGCGGGATGCGCTGGTCGAGGATCTCTTCCGGACCGGCTTCGCCGCCTATGCGCGCCGCATCGAGGCGGCGGCGGACGGCGATGCGCCGCTGCCGGAACGGCTTGCTCTCGTGGTCCGCACGGTGTGCCGGCTCTACGCCGAGGACCAACTCCTCTTCCGCTTCCTGCTGCTCACCCAGCACATCAACCTCGCGAGCATGACCAACGATCAGGACAACCCGATCGAGATGCTCGAACGGCTCGTCGCCAAGGCGCACGCAGCGGGCGTGACGGCTGCCTTCCCGCCGAAGCTCCTGACCGCGGCGATGGTCGGGATCGTGGTCCAGGCGGCGACATTCCACATCTACGGACGGCTGAAACGCGACCCGGCACGGCTCGAGGACGAGCTGACCAGGCTCTGCCTCAGGACGGTGCTGCCGTGATCGCCGTCGGCTATCCGTTCTGGTCGGATGTCTGGATCCGGTCCGGCTGGCGGGTACAGACCCGCGGCGGCGTTTGCCGCCTGCTCGACGACCGCGACCGGCTCGTCTGCCGCGGCACCCGCAAGGAATGCATCGCGCTGGCCCGGGGGCTTGCCCCGCGGGCGCGGCGGCGGCGGTCGGCGATCCTGCTGCACGGACTCGGCCGAAGCCGCCGCTTCATGCGAATTCTCGCGGAAGCGCTGGAGGGCCGGGGCTGGGCCGTGGCAACACCCGGCTATGCCAGTCTGAGCCAGCGGTTCGATGCGCATGTCCGCGCCGTGCGCTCGATCGCCGACGCACTCGTCGAGGATGGAGCCGAGGAGGTCGACCTGATCGGCCACAGCCTGGGCGGGCTGATCGCCCGGGCGGCGATGGACGAATCCTGGCCGGGCGGGCGCTGCGTCCTCATCGGCGCGCCGAACCGCGGGGCGCAGATGGCGGAGCGGATCCGCCGCATCCCGCTCGGCCGGCTCCTGCTCGGCCCCTGCGCCGAAGCGCTGATGCCGGAGGCGGCGGCCGCGCTGCCTGTCCCGGCTGCGCCCATCCTGGTGATCGCCGGCGGCAATGGTGGCCGCGGCTGGAACCCGTTGCTGCCGGGCGACGACGACTTCACCGTCGGAGTCGAGGAAACCCGGCTCGGCGACGCCGAGACGCGGTTCGTGCGCGTCCGTTCCCTCCATTTCCGCCTGCCGATGCATCGCGACGTCGTGTCG
>DATGFU010000304.1:0-17266 GCA_035308865.1 Allostellaceae bacterium
ATGATGGCGCCGGCGTGGCCCATGCGTCTGCCGGGTGGGGCGGTGAGGCCGGCGATGAAGCCGGTGACGGGTTTGCTGGTCTTGGAGTCCTTGATGAGCTGGGCGGCGTCTTCCTCGGCCTGGCCGCCGATCTCGCCGATCATGACGATGCCTTCGGTCTCGGGGTCGGCGAGGAAGAGGTCGATGACGTCGGTGAAGCTGGTGCCGTTGACCGGGTCGCCGCCGATGCCGATGCAGGTGGACTGGCCCAAGCCCACGGCCGAGGTTTGCGCCACGGCCTCGTAGGTGAGGGTCCCCGAGCGCGAGACGATGCCGATCCTGCCGCGGCGGTGGATATGGCCCGGCATGATGCCGATCTTGCACTCGTCGGGCGTGATGATGCCGGGGCAGTTGGGGCCGATGAGCCTGGCCCCCGTCCCCGTGAGGCCGCGCTTGACGCGCACCATGTCGAGGACCGGGATGCCCTCGGTGATGCAGACGATGAGCCCGATCCCGGCCTCGGCGGCTTCGAGGATGGCGTCCGCGGCGAAGGGCGGCGGCACGTAGATGACGCTGGCCTCGGCCTCGGTCGCGGCCACGGCTTCCGCCACCGTGTCGAAGACCGGCAGGTCGAGATGCCGCGTGCCGCCCTTGCCCGGGGTGACGCCGCCGACCATGCGGGTGCCGTAGGCCAGCGCCTGCTCGGAATGGAAGGTGCCCTGCGCCCCGGTGAAGCCCTGGCAGAGGACGCGGGTCCGGGCGTTGACGAGCACGGCCATCAGACGGCCTCCCTGACCGCGGTCACGACCTTCTCGGCCGCATCCGCCAGGTTGTCGCCCGAGACGATCGGCAGGCCGGACTCGGCCAGGATCTTCTTGCCGAGCTCGACGTTGGTGCCCTCCAGCCGGACCACCAGCGGCACCTGCAGGCTGACCTCGCGGGCGGCGGCCACCACCCCCTCGGCGATCACGTCGCAGCGCATGATGCCGCCGAAGATGTTGACCAGGATGCCCTCGACATGGGGATCGCTGAGGATCAGCTTGAAGGCCGTCGTCACCCGCTCGCGCGTGGCGCCGCCGCCGACATCGAGGAAATTCGCCGGCGCCCCGCCATAGAGCTTGATGATGTCCATGGTCGCCATGGCCAGCCCCGCGCCGTTCACCATGCAGCCGATATTGCCGTCGAGCCTGATGTAGTTGAGGCCGTGCCGCCCGGCCTCGAGCTCGGCCGGGTCCTCCTCGCTCTCATCCCTCAGCTCCTCGACCGCCTGGTGGCGGAAGAGCGCGTTGTCGTCGAAGTTCATCTTGGCATCGAGCGCCACCACCTCGCCCGCGGCGGTCACCACCAGCGGGTTGATCTCGATGATCGACGCATCGAGCTTCTGGAAGGCATCGGCCAGCGCGGTCACGAACTTCACCGCGGCCGCCACCTGCTTGCCCTCGAGCCCCAGCCCGTAGGCGATGCGCCGGGCATGGAACCCCTGCAGCCCGGTCGCCGGATCGATCGCCACGCGGATGATCTTCTCAGGGCTCCGCGCCGCCACCTCCTCGATCTCCATGCCGCCCTCGGTCGACGCCATCAGCGTCACCCGGCCGGTCGCGCGATCGACCAGCATGCCGAGATAGAGCTCGCGCGCGATCTCGCAGCCCTCCTCGATATAGACCCGCTTGACCTCCTTGCCGGAAGGCCCCGTCTGATGCGTGACCAAGGTCGAGCCGATCAAGGACGCGGCCAGGCTCCTGACCTCGCCCAACGAGCGGGCCAGCTTCACGCCACCCGCCTTGCCGCGGCCGCCGGCATGAATCTGCGCCTTCACAACCCAAACCGGACCGCCCAAATCACCGGCAACCCGCGACGCCTCGTCCGCCGTGTAGGCAACCCCACCACGCGGAACCGATACCCCATACTCCCGCAACAGCGCCTTCGCCTGATACTCATGGATGTTCATGGGCCGGATGTCCTTCCGCTCACGCCTGCTGGGACTTCACGACGTCGATCAGCGTCTTGACCGAGCTCACGGATTTCTCGAACCCGGCCCGCTCGGCCGCGTCGAGCTCGATCTCGACGATGCGCTCGACGCCCTTCGCCCCGATCACCACCGGCACGCCGACATAGACACCATTCACCCCGTACTGGCCGGTCAAATAGGCGGCACACGGCAGGACCCGCTTCTTATCCCGCAAATATGACTCGGCCATGGCGATGGCGGAGGAGGCCGGCGCGTAGAAGGCCGAGCCGGTCTTCAGCAGCCCGACGATCTCGCCGCCGCCGTTGCGCGTGCGCTTGACGATGGCGTCCAGCTTCTCCTGCGTCGTCCAGCCCATCTTGACGAGGTCCGGGACGGAGATGCCGGCAACCGTCGAGTAACGCAGCAGCGGCACCATGTCGTCGCCATGGCCGCCGAGCACGAAGGCGGTGACGTCCTCCACCGACACGCCGAACTCCTCGGCGAGGAAGTAGCGGAACCGCGCGCTGTCGAGCACGCCGGCCATGCCGACGACACGCTCGTGCGGCAGGCCGCAGGCCTCGCGCATCACCCAGACCATCACGTCCAACGGATTGGTGATGACGATGACGAAGGCGTCGGGCGCGTGCTGCATGATGTTCTCGCCGACCTGGCGGACCACCTTCGTATTGATGCCGATCAGGTCGTCGCGGCTCATGCCGGGCTTCCGCGGCACGCCCGCCGTGACGATGATCACGTCGGCCCCGGCGATCGCGCTGTAGTCGTTGGAGCCCGAGAAGGCCGCGTCGAAGCCTTCGACGGGCGAGGCCTCGGCAAGGTCGAGCGACTTGCCCTGCGGAACGCCTTCGACGATGTCGACGAGGACGACGTCGCCGAGCTCCTTCAGCCCGGCGAGGAGGGCGAGCGTGCCGCCGATCTGGCCGGCGCCGACCAAGGCTATCTTGCTGCGTGCCATGTCTGTTCGGAGTCCTTCGCTGCTTTGGGACGGGGCGGGCGGCGGTACCGCAGCATCGCCTGGGGATCAGTTGTCCGCAGCATCGCGCGTGCGCCGCGGTTTATCGCGAATTTCCGGCAGCGGCAAGGCGCGCCGGCGGTGACGGCGGCACGCGCCGAGCGGACAGGTATTCGAGGGACTGCATCTCGATGAGCCGCGAGGCCGTGCGCTCGAACTCGAGGGCGCCGTCGCCCTCGACGTAGAGCTTCTCGGGCGGAGCGGCGGCCGAGATGATCACATGAACCCTGGCCTCGTAGAGCGTGTCGATGAGCGTGTTGAACCGCCGCGCCTGGTCGCGGTTATCGGCGTTCAGCACCGGCACCTCGGCGATGATGATGTTCTCGTAAGCCTCGGCGATGGCCAGGTAATCGCCCGCGCCCAAAGGCTGCGCGCAGAGATCCGCGAAGTGGAAGAATGCGGTGCCGTGGGCCTGCCGCGGCACGCGCAGGGGGCGCTTATGCACCTCTATCGTCATCGCCGTCGCCCGCTCGCCGTCGGTCAGCTCGGCGAAGGTCTGCTCCAGGGCGATGGCGGCTTTGAGGTCGGCGGGCGTGTGGTAGACCTTGCGCCCGATCAGCCGCGACAGGCGATAGTCGCGGCCGTTGTCGAGCTCCAGCACGTCGAGCTCCTCCTTGAACAGCGCGATGAAAGGCAGGAACCGGTCGCGCTGCAGGCCGTCGCGATAGAGATCGTCGGGTGCCCGGTTGGAGGTCGCCACGACGATCACGCCGGCATGGAACATCGCCTCGAAGAGGCGGCCGAGGATCATGGCATCCGCGATGTCGGTGACGACGAACTCGTCGAAGCAGAGGAGCCAGGCCGACACCGCGATCTCATGGGCGACGGCAACCAGGGGATCGCTCGTATCGGTGTCGCGCAGGCGATGGAGCCGATCCTGCACCTCCTGCATGAAGGCATGGAAATGCACCCGCCGCTTCCGCTTCACCGAGGAGGCGGCGAAGAACACATCCATCAGCATCGACTTGCCGCGGCCGACGCCGCCGAAGAGATAGAGCCCCTTCGGCCGTGCGGGCGGCGGCGGCGGCGTGACCGCGAGGAGCTTGGCGAACCAGCCGGCCGAGGACGGTGCCGGCGGAAGCGGCCGATAGTTGAGCAACGCCCGGTGCAACGATTGCAGCTTCTGGATCCCCAGCTCCTGCGCCGGGTCCGGCTTCAGCTCGCCGGCCGCCCGCTTGGCGCGGAACACCGCCAGCGGCCCGGGGAAGGTATCCAAGGTCGCGGGGCGGTCGTCGTCTTCGTTATGGGAGTCGAAGGCCAGCAAGAGGACTCACGAAGGAACGGGATCAGACGTTTGATGTAGCCGGAACGTCTATCTGGCGCCATCCTCGCTGCGCTGCAACAGCCGCTTGCCGTCGCCAGTCCGAGGGGTGCCCCGCGCCCTCCGCATGCGACGCCCGCGCGACTTCCCGCGGAAACGGATTGGGACTATAGGCTGCGGCACGAACCGCAGGACTCGTATTTTCCACCGATGCTCGATCTCACCGCCTTCGAGGCCACGCCGCTCGTCGCCGAGCCCTATCCCCATCTGATCGTTCCGGGCTTCCTCACGGCCGCCGCGCGCGAGTCCGTGCAGCGCGACTATCCCGAGATCGATCGCCCCGGGAGCTTCCCCGCGAGCGAGCTTCGCTGCGGCCCGGCCTTCGAAGCGCTGTTGGCCGAGCTTGAAGGTCCGGCGCTGCGCGAGGCGATGGCTCGGAAGTTCGACATCGATCTCGCCGGACGGCCGACCATGATCACCGTGCGCGGCCGCGCCCAGGCCAAGGACGGCCGCATCCATACCGACAGCAAGACCAAGGTCATCACGGTGCTGCTCTATATGAACGGCGCCTGGGAAGCGCCGGGCGGGCGGCTGCGCCTGCTGCGCAACGGCGAGTCGCTCGATGACATGGTGGCCGAGGTGCCGCCCGACGAAGGCACGCTCGTCGCGTTCCTTGTCACGCCCCACTCCTGGCACGGCCACGGGCAATTTGTCGGGCCGCGCCGGGTCATCCAGCTCAATTGGGTCGCGGACGACGACGTCGTCCGGCACGAGCAGGCGCGTCACCGTTTCTCCGCCCGGATCAAGAACCTTTTGCGTCTTGCCAGGGCATAAGCCCTGTTTAGCCTCTCCCCGATGCGCGGCGGCAGGAAGACAACCATAGCACCAGCTGGACCGACATTCGCCGATTCGGGGGATGCGAGTAGCCTAATTTGCCACTCCGGGAAGCATCCCGAACACCCCCTCCTTCAGCTTGTCCGTAAGATCGGCAAGTCTGCGCTGTTCCTGCCGTAATTCCGTGACGCGATCGAGCAAAGACACGACACGAACAAGATCGTCGCAATCGGTCGGGATATGGATCGTCATAGCAAGAAACAGCTTTTCGTTGAACCTGTTGCGGCTAGTCTTTGTCGAACCCGTTGATTGAGCATCCACAATCTGGAGGCATTGCGGGCTGTTCAGGCAATGCACCACATACCGGGCTACCAAATCCGGTTCGGTCACGTCGTGCTTCGTTGTGAATGTAGGAAACTCGTTGCTGACGAAGCATCCCGCATGCTCCGGCGGGATGACCGCGAACGAGCCGCGAAACGCGAATAAGCGGTTGTAGATAATCCAGCCAGCGGACACCCGCTTCAGTGTCTTTGCTTTAATGTTGCTCCCGAGATTTTCCTCCCGAACGAATGTCCCGGCTCCCCACCAGCGGACCCCGAGCTGCTTATAGGTCTGGTCGGGCAGCACTTTTTCCTTTGTTTCGATCTCCTCCAAAATGTCGCTGAGCCTAACCGGCTCCGTGTTCAGGTCCCCAAGCACACCATCCATGCTCGCAATGGCCGCATAGGTGTCTGTAACCTTCTGCTGGATCGTCTCGACCTCCACCCGGACACCTCCAACATCGACCACGATACCGCTGCCGCCGCTCGCGTAGAACTCAGCATCGAAGCGATCGGATAGCTCACAGGTCCATGAATTCGAATGCTGCCCTGCTGGCCCCCCTCTCAAATAAGCGCGGTAGTCGAGAAGTATATCGGGCAGCACATTGCCGGGGATGGGATCGCCATTTGGCGCATACCCTGTGTTGCTGCAAATCGCAAAGAACACTGGCTGCTGTTGGTTGTTCGGCTTCTCTTTACGTTGCACGAATAGCACGCTGGTTTTGGCACGAGCGCCATATCCCTCGAAGGTTTCGCGGTTTAAGGAGACTACCCCTCGAATCCATCCATTTTGCTTCAAGTAATCTCGCACATATCGGGTGGAGATATTGTTGAGTACGCCGTCGATCACCACGATGGCTATCCACCCACCCGGCTTCACCAACTTGATCGCACGCTCCAAAGCTAGGATCACGCGAACTTGGGAGTTGCGGCCAGCGCCAAGTTCATAGCGATTAAGTAGCGTCTTTTCTGTCTCCGTCGAACCGAACGGAGGATTCGTGATACAAATCGCGAACTGCCCTTCCCCGATTCTGCCTGGAATATCAGTAAGTCCGTCGTGCTTGAACACGCCGGAACTGCCATCGCCGTGCACGGTCATATTCATCTTGCAGGCTTGTGAGGTGCGCTCTTTCCAATCGGTGCCGTTCAGGCAACGATCAGATAGTTCTGCGCGCCACCGTACCTTTTCCTCATCCGAGAACTCTTGTAATCGGATTTTCTCGCTCACCAGTTCGAAGGCGTAGATCAGAAATCCGCCCGTACCGCAGAAAGGGTCGATTATCCGATCACCTATCTTCGGATCAACCGCCTCTACCATGAATTCAACCACGTTTCGTGGCGTAAAAAATTCGCCCAATCCTCCGGTGAACGTATCACTGAGGAAGTATTCGTATGCCTCTCCCTTTACGTCGAAGGCAGTTAGGCCGAGATCATAGCTTTCGAACAGCTTAACAATCGACCTGACAGTTCGATCTTGAAGATTTATTTCGTCATCCGGCGCCATCAAATCTCGATATGGCGGAGCTTTCTTGGCGTCAGCGAATATTTGTTTTACAACATTAACATTCAATTTCGCGGCTTCATCGAACACGCTCAGCCTAAAGCGATTATCCTTCGGTCGCTCTTTCTCCTCATACAGCTTGCAGAACATGACTTTCGATAGCTCGTCGAAGGCTTCAGTCGGATCGGAACCGTCGTTGTTCCGAATCTCGTTATGGCACGCCTTCAAGATCCCTTTGAAGGTGGTGACATCATCAATGATAAAAAGCTCGTGCTTTGCCTCACGCCGTAGCGCCTCTAATGCTTCCGGGCTGAGAACAAATTTGAAAAGGTCTTGGTCAAGCTCGGCACGCTTCGGCAAATCGGCGAGGCGGCTCTTGTCAAGAGTATGGAAAACGTGAACCTGGGAGCCGTTTGTAATGAGTGTTAGCGGCGCTATTTGCGGCAGTAGCCGAGCATAGGAGATCGCCTGCTCCTTGACACTGCGGCTCAGCGCTTCATTCTCGGGCTTCGTTTCACAAATCAATATTGGTGCATGTTTGGCGGGCGACGCGTAGACCAGGACGTCCGCGAAGATAGTCTTCTTTTTTCGACCCTCATGGACCTCGATGGCTATGCCAAAATCCATCGAGTCCCGACCGTAGCCGCGATCCTCCAGATACGGCACGAGGAACTTGATCTTCACGTCCTCTTCAGACATGGCGCGTTATCCGAGATTTACAGACCGCGACGCACAACGCGCCACGTTCATCGTGCAGAGGCTCGCGACTCGGCGCGCTTGCGCGCGCTCTAAAGACTGGTCGTTTATTCTGCATAACTTTCTTTCTAAACGATAAATAAACCCTATCTCATTCTTCATTTCCGCGAGGCGTTGGGTCTCGATTCCAACCGAGAACCGCTGCCGAGGCAGACGTGCGACTACATCAAACACGGCTACCTGGAAGGCGAGCGCGAGAGCGTTTTTCGTTACACAGGTAGGGGTAACAAGGTCGTCGCGGCTGAGCCGGCGCCCAGAAACGTCAGCGCCTCGCCGACAGAGGGTCAAGTACCGCAGCACGTGGATGCGTAGCGGAAAGGTTGAATACACTGGACCTACACTCCGAAGAGCCCGGGCAGGGTCCAATCTAGCTGGGACCCGCGGGTTGGAAAGTACCACCTCCGCCATGACAGCCCCCTCTATCAAGGCCATGTTCGACCTCCGCCCGCTCCCATCCACAACGGGCTACCAGAAAGCAGGACCGATCGGCGTCGCGGCGCGAGCGACCGTCAGATCGCAGCCCTAGGAGAGCTTAGACCGTCGTGGCACAACCGCATTAGTCATTATATCAACGTCGGAGAGGTGGCGGGAACCCCAATCGTACCCCGCTTGGGGGCTGGCCTTGTGCACAGATCTTGATGGCTTGGTTCCTGCGTAGCGCAGTTTGCACCACGGGCGGTTCACGATGCTTGATGAGAGGCCGGTAAGGTCGCGTCCCGGCTGATCGTGTAGCACCGGTAATGGGAGGGCGACCGATTTTCAGGGGCGATGGTCAAATTGGGCCAACGCCGGCGGGCTTGATCTTTGCCGAGGATGACCTTAATCGGCAGCGTGTTGTCGCGAGATTGCCGGAACAGCGGCGCGCCGGCGCGGCGGGGCGAGGGCGCGCGGGCGGCAGTTTCGCACATTCTCATTGATGAGCAGCCGAGCCTCGGCAGCGGCGCGCAATCGGGCGATGGGAGGGAGCCAGGCTCCTCCCCGCATTCGGAGAGCAGATGGCGAAGGAAGATCTGATCGAATTCGACGGCATCGTGGTCGAGCTTTTGCCCGACGCACGTTATCGGGTCCGCCTCGACAACGGCCACGAGGCGTTGGCCTACACCGCCGGGCGCATGAAGAAGCACCGCATCCGGGTGCTCGCCGGCGACCGCGTCACCATCGAGATGACGCCCTACGACCTGACCAAGGGCCGCATCAAGTTCCGGCACAAGGACGAACGGGCTCCGACCACGCCGGCCGGCCGACCCAACTTCCAGCGTCGCTGAGCGGGGCGGCGTGACGCCGCTGCGGGAGCGGATGCGGCGGCGGGCAGCTGCCGTCGTGATGTGTTGTGTGCTTGCCGCTTGCGGCGGCTCTCGATCCTCCATGCTTGACCCGCCGATGCCCGATCTGCCGGCGGCGCCTGCCGCGCTGGGAGCGCTCGACCCCGCGGCGTTGTCCGCGCCGCGCTGGAACGCGTTGCTGGCGGCCGGCGACGTCACCCTCCATGTCGACGACAACGCCGTCGCCGAGTTGGACCAGCGGTTCCAGGCCAGCGGCGTCAGCTTCGAGCGCATCCATCTCCTGAGCGCCGACAAGTCGGTCTTCATGGCGGGCTTCCAGCAGATGGATCGCCACGGTCATGGCGGCCGCGGTGGCGGTGGAGACACCGATGAACGGGTGGGTGTGGAGGACGAACGCCCGCCGATGCGCCGCCTGCCCGGCGGGATCGAGCCGTCGCGGCCGGCGCTGGTGCTGCGCGAGGCGATGGCACTCGACGGCCGCCGCGGCAGCGCCTGCTTCGCCTATCTCGGCAGCACGGGAGACGGCCGTTCGCTGGATCTGCTCGGGGACAGCATCACGCCCGACCAGCTCGACCGGGCGCTCGCCGCCTCCTGCAATGCCGCGCCGACGGTGGTCGTGGTGTCGGGATGCGGCACCGGCGCCTTCGCCCAACCGCCGATGACCCGCTCCAACCGGTTGATCCTGACGGCCTCGACCGATGATCGGCACGGTTTCGGCTGCGGCCCCAACATGGCGCTGACCACTTTCGATGAATGCTTCATCGGCGCACTCGACGGCGCCGCGACCTGGGCCGAGGCTTTCGACCGGACAAAATCCTGCGTGGCACGCCGCGAGGGTCTCGTGAACCAAGCGACTGTGGCGCCGGCCAGCTACATCGGCGCCCTCGTCGCGTCGCTGCCGGCGCCCTGGGCCGGTTCGGCGAGCAAAGGCACGATCCAGTTCCGCCAGGGGATCGGCAAGTTCACGCTGGACGGCGCGCCCTACTACTCGACTCTCAAGGCGAAGACGCGCCCCGATTTCGAGGCTTACGCCCGCGCCGCGGCGCCCAAGGCGATGGCGCTGACCCTGAGCGGCACCGTCGCCTGGGCCTCGGCCGCGGCCGGCGAGACACCGGACGATGTCGACCGGCTGGCGCTCCAGCGCTGCGAATACCGCTCGGGCGGCGCCTGCATCCTTTACGCGCGCAACGAGAATCTCGCTGCTGCCGGCCCCAGCAGCCAGGCTTCCATTCACCCGGCCATTCTCGTGCGGTCGGGCTCCGTCGACCCGGGGATGGTCCCTTTCATCCGGGCAGACCAGCGTTCCCGGATCGCCGCCTATCTCCGCCAGCCGGATCCGAAGGCGCTGGCGCTCGGGCCCGACACGGAAGCGATCGGCACCGGCGCGACCGCCACCGCAGCGCTCGCCGAATGCAACCGTAACGGGGGCAGCTGCGTTCTCTATGCAGAGAACGATCGGGTCGTCCTGGCGGTACCCTAGTCGGATGATACGATGGCTGGCTCCCATAGGGCTGCTGCTGCTCGCGTCCTGCGTGCAGCCGCCCCACGAGACCGATGCCGCGGGGCAGCGGCCGCCGTTCCATGCCAATCATTTACAGGCCGTCGTTGCGACAGGAGATGAGACAACCGGCACATTTGCCGATGCCGTGGCCTATCTCCGCGACGAACTTGGTGTCGCCGGCATCACCGCGCCGCCGGATCCTCGCCGACTTGGCGATCTGGTTGCCGACATCGCCGCCTTGCGGCCGCCGCCCGATGGCGGATGCCTCGTCTTCCTCACCTCGCATGGCGTGGCCGACGGCTCCGTCGCTGTCGGCGACGCATCGCTCGATCCGCAGGCCCTGGACCACGCGCTCGCTGCCGGCTGCGGGAGCAGCCCGACGGTGGTGCTGATCTCGGCCTGCCGCTCCGGCCGGTTCGCCGATCCGCCGGTGGCGAGGCCCAACAGGGTCATCCTGACGGCGTCGCGGGTGGACCGCGATTCCTTCGACTGCGGCGCCGGGGCGGTCTTCACATTCTTCGACGAGTGCCTGCTCTCCGCCCTTCCCGCCGCGGCAGACTGGGAGGCGGTCTACGAGCGTGCGCGCGGCTGCATCGCCGTGCGCGAGCGCCATGTCGGCGTCCTACCGTCCGAGCCGCGCGCTGCCTTCGGCGATGAGGTGAAGCACCTGCCCACGCCCTGGGCCCTTCCGGAGGCCGACGCACGCGCGGTCGTCTTCAACCCCGGTCCCAACCGCTTCGCGGTAAATCACCCGCCCTTCTACGGCGCCGAGCGCGGCCCGCTCGCGACCCAGCTGCGCTCCTACGCACGGGCACGGGCGCCGAAGGCCATGGCGATCCTGCCCGACGGTCTCATCGTGTGGATGGATAGGAATCAGGCCGGTACCAGCGAGCCCGACGAGATCGCCCGGCTGGTGCTCGAGCGCTGCGAACTGATCGCCGGCGGTGCCTGCGTGCTCTATGCCCGCGACGACCGGGTGACGAGCCTGCTGCCCTCGGGTCTGGCACCCTTCCACCCGCCGATGCTGGTCCGGACCGGCCATTTCGATCCCGGCGCCCTGCCTTTCGTGGCGCCCGACCGGCGAGACCTCGCCGAGGCCTATGCCGGATGGCAGGCGCCCAAAGCGTTGGCGCTCAGCCCGGCCCGCGGCGTCATCGGCATCGGATTCGGCGCTTCGCTGCATGCGGCACGCGACGAAGCGCTCGCGCATTGCGGGGCGGACGCCTCGGATTGCCTCATCTATGCCGAAGGCGACGACGTCGTGTTCGGCTGGGGCGGATGACGGACTTGCGGCGGCCGGCAGGCACGCTATACCGCAGGCTTCACGCCATGCTGCGCGCCCAACGAGAGGATGATCGATGCGCCTGTTCCTGACCGCGTGTTCGCTTGCGCTGCTGCTGACCGGGTGCGGCGGTTCGGACACCCCGGACAAGCCTTCCATCGCGCTCGAATTCCCGGCCGATCAGGCCGAGCAGAGCCAAGCCGCGGCCGATGCCCAGTGCAAGCCTTTCAACAAGTCGGCCAAGTTCCGCGGCATCGAGAAACGCGGCGAGCACGACGTCGCGGTGTTCGACTGCCTCTAACCGCCGTCTATCGCCCTTCGGCCATCAGCTTCCGATAAGCGGGGAGCGTCAGGAACGCCTCGAACGTCTCCGCCTCGACGAGGTCGAGGAACATCGCCGCCGCGTCGTCGTGGCGCGTCGCCGCCCAGTCGGCATCGTCATGGGCGGCACGCACCCGGGACAGCTCTTCCTCGAAGAGGGCGCGAATCAGGCTCGAATCCACGACGCGGCCATCCTCCAGCGTCGCCCCATGCCGGCGCCACTGCCAGATCTGGGCGCGGCTGATCTCCGCCGTCGCGGCATCCTCCATCAGGTCGAACAATGGCACGCAGCCGACCCCGCGCAGCCAGGCTTCGAGATAGCCGATGCCGACCGCGATGTTCTGACGAAGCCCTGCTTCGGTCTTGGTGCCGGCGGGAACGGCGATGAGCGCGGCCGCGTCGGCGTGCACGTCCTGCCGCTTGCGGGCGATCTGGTTCGCCTCCGGCATGGCCCGATCGAAGACCTCCTTCGCGAGGCCGACCATACCGGGATGCGCGACCCACGTTCCGTCATGCCCGTCCCCTGCCTCGCGCTCCTTGTCGGCGCGGACCTTGGCCATCGCCGCCTCGTTGAGGGCGGCATCGCGCTTGATCGGGATCTGCGCCGCCATCCCGCCCATCGCGTGGACGCCGCGGCGGTGGCAGGTGGCGATCACCAGCAGGCTGTAGGCCCGCAGGAACGGCGCCGTCATCGTCACCTGGGCGCGGTCCGGCAGCACGGCCCAGGCATGGTTCGCGAACTTCTTGATGTAGCTGAAGATATAATCCCAGCGCCCGCAATTGAGCCCGGCGGAATGCTGGCGCAGCTCCCACAGGATCTCGTCCATCTCGAAGCTGGCGAGGATGGTCTCGATCAGCACCGTCGCCTTGATCGATCCGGCCGGGATGCCGAGCGCCGCCTGCGCCGCCAAGAACACGTCGTTCCAGAGCCGCGCCTCGAGGTGCGATTCGATCTTCGGAAGGTAGAAGTAGGGGCCGCTACCCCTGGCCAGCAGCGCCTTGGCATTGTGGAAGAAATAGAGGCCGAAATCGAAGAGCGAGCCGCTCGCCTCCTCGCCGTCGACCAGCAGGTGCGCCTCCGGCAAATGCCAGCCGCGCGGCCGGACGAACAGCACTGCCGTCTTGTCGGCGAGGCGGTAATCCTTGCCCGTCGCCGGATCGCTGAAGGTTATCGTGCCGGCGACGGCGTCGCGCAGATTAGCTTGGCCCTCGATCAGGTTCTCCCAGGTCGGCGTGCTCGAATCCTCGAAATCCGCCATGAACACGCTGGCGCCGGAATTGAGCGCGTTGATGATCATCTTGCGGTCGACCGGCCCAGTGATCTCGACCCGGCGATCCAGGAGGTCCGCGGGCAGTGGCGCCACCGTCCAGTCGCCGGCACGGACCGAGGCGGTATCTTTCAGAAAGTCCGGCGTCTCGTCGGCGTCGAGCCGGGCCTGGACCGCGCGGCGGCGCGCCATCAGCTCCCGCCGGCGGGCGCCGAACCGCCGCTCCAGATCGACGACGAAACGCAGTGCATCCGGTGTCAGGACCGACTCGCTCGCAGGTGTGGGCGCCGCCAGAAGGCGCACGCCGGGCAAGGGGCTGGTCTCGGTCATCTCGGCCTCACACTTCATTGTTCGGCATCACCATCGGCTCGCGTTCCGCCGCAGCGAGCCATTGCTGCAGCGACGGCAGCGCCCAGACGGCATCGGCATAGGCCTGGCTCGCCGGATCCAGCGCGATCCCGTAGGTGCGGAAGCGCGACACGACCGGCGCATAGGCGGCGTCGGCCAAGGTGAACGAACCGAAGAGCAGCCCGCCCTGCCCGTTCCCGAACCGGGCGCGCAGGTCCCGCCAGATCTGTGTGATGCGGTCGATATCCGCCTGAACCTCCGCGGTCAGCACGCGGTCGGGGCGGTGTGCCCGCATGTTCATCGGCAGATGCTGGCGCAACGGCACGAAGCCCGAATGCATCTCGGCGATGACCGCGCGGGCGACGGCGCGCGCCTCGCGGGCGGTCGGCAGGAGCCCCGGAGAGAGCTCCGCCAGGTATTCGCCGATCGCCAGACTGTCCCAGATCGTCAGCGGCCCGTGCCGCAGCACAGGCACCTTGCCGGCCGGCGAATGCGCGAGGATGGCGTCGGCCGTGCCGGGCTCGCGCAGCGGCAACACGACCTCGTCAAAGGCGAAGCCGGACTCCTTGAGCGGCAGCCAGGCGCGCAGCGACCAGCTCGAATAGTTCTTGTTGCCGATACAGATCGTGAATTCGGCCATGAGCCTACCCGTTCTCTGCTGCGCCGCACTGTGGGCCGGCGCGGATCCGGCCGCAAACGCGCGCTCCTCATCCCGCCTGCGCGGCAGGGGCATGGCGCGACGCGCTTCACAATCGGTCCGGCTGGAGAGCATGGTTTGCCAACGATCCCGACATGAGGACTGCCCCGTGACGGCCCTGACCGATGACACCGAAGGCGCGATCCCGATCGCCGCCGTGACCGCCGATGGCTTCTCTGCCTGGGCGGAGACGCTGCCCGCGGCGCAGCGGCGCTGGCTTGAGTCCACCAAATACGAGGCAAAGCCGGGACGGACGGCGCTCGTTCCCGACGAGACCGGCCGCCTCGCCCTGATCGTGCACGGCGTCGATCGCGCCGAACCGGTCTGGGCGCTGGCGGCGCTGCCGGCCGATCTGCCGCCGGGCCTTTATCGCCTCGGCTTCGATCCCGAAAAGCTCTTCGGCCCGCATGGCGCCTCGCAGCTTGCCCTGGGCTGGGCGCTCGGCGCCTACCGCTACGACCGTTACCGCAGGTCCGAACGCGCGCCCGCATCGCTGGCGTGGCCGGCGACGGCAGATCGCAAGACCGTGACGGCCCTGGCTGACGGGATCGCCCTCGCCCGCGACCTGATCAACACGCCGACCGAAGAGATGGGCCCGCAGCATCTGGCCGAGGCCGCCACCGCCCTCGCCGGCCGGCACGAGGCCGAGATCGACGTGACCGTGGGCGATGCGTTGCTCGAGCGGAACTATCCGATGATCCACGCCGTCGGGCGCGCCAGCAGCCGCGCGCCGCGCCTCATCGACCTGCGCTGGGGCGATCCGGCGGCACCCCGCCTGACGCTGGTCGGCAAGGGCGTCTGCTTCGATTCCGGCGGTCTCGACCTCAAGCCGGCCAGCGCCATGAAGCTGATGAAGAAGGACATGGGCGGAAGTGCGACCGTGCTCGGTCTCGCCCATGCGATCATGGCGAGCGGGCTCAAGCTGCGCCTGCGCGTGCTGGTGCCAGCCGTCGAGAACGCCGTTTCCGGAAGCGCCTTCCGGCCGCTCGACGTGTTCCGGACGCGCAAGGGCCTGACCGTCGAGATCGGCAATACCGACGCGGAGGGAAGGCTCGTCCTGTGCGACGCGCTGGCCGAGGCGTCGTCGGAGAGCCCGGCGCTGCTGATCGACATGGCCACACTGACCGGTGCGGCGCGGACCGCGCTGGGGCCCGACCTTCCCGCCCTGTTCGCCAACAACGACGCAGCGGCGATAGCGCTGGTCGCCGCCGGGCAAGAGGAAGCCGATCCACTGTGGCGGATGCCGCTGTGGAAGCCCTATCGCAAGCTGCTCGACAGCAAGGTCGCCGACATCAACAACGCGTCCGATAGCCCGTTTGCCGGCGCGATCACCGCGGCGCTCTATCTCCAGGAGTTCGTCGAGCCGGAGATTCCCTGGATCCATATCGACACGTTCGCCTGGAATCCCACCGCCCGGCCCGGCCGGCCCGAAGGCGGCGAGGCGCTGGCGTTGCGGGCACTTTACCGGATGCTTCGCCAGCGCTTTGGATAAGCTCCGCGCTGGCGGCGCCGGGATGAACCTCGTAGATTGGATCCAATGGTACCAGGGAGGCGCCGATGAGCCGGCTCAAGTTCGGGATCTTCATGCCGCCGTTCAATTCGCCGGCGTCGCAAAACGCGACCTCGTCGCTGCAGCGGAACGTGGAGACGATCAAGCTGCTGGACGAACTCGGCTACGACGAGGCCTGGGTCGGCGAGCACCATTCGGCCGGCACCGAGATCATCGCCGAGCCGATCCAGTTCATCACCTATGTCGGCGCGCTGACCAAGCACATCAAGCTCGGCCCGGGGGTCGTCTCGATCCCCTACCACAACCCACTCTGGGTGGCCGACCGGATCATCCTCGCCGACCACCTGCTGCGCGGCCGCGTGATGCTGGGGCTCGGTCCGGGCTCGCTGCCGACCGACGCCGCCATGATCGGGCTGGAACCGTCGCAGCTCCGTCCGGCGCTAGAGCACGATACCGGGGTGGTCCTTGACCTTATCCGCGGCGACAAGCCGGTCACGGTAACCACCGATCGCTACAAGCTGGTCGGGGCGCGCTGCCAGCTCGCGCCCTACTCCGATCCCTGCTTCGAGGTCGCCGTCGCCGCCGCGACCTCGCCGGCGGGGGCTCGCCTCGCTGGGCGCTACGGGCTCGGCATGTTGTCGATCGGGGCCCTGATCACGGGGGAACTCGACCTCCTCAACCGCCACTGGGACGTGGTCGAGGAGGAAGCCGCGAAATATGGCCAGGTGGCCGACCGCAGGCGCTGGCGCCTCGTCGCCTGGATCCATCTCGCCGAGACGAAGCAGAAGGCCATCGAAAACGTCCGCTACGGTCTCGACGCCTTCGTCGAGTACACGCAGAAGACGCTGGCGCTGCCGACCATCCGGGCGCGGGGCGCGACCTTCGAGGAGCGTGTCCAGTTCTACCTGGACTCAAACAACGCGGTGATCGGGACGCCCGACGAGGCGGTGGCCTTCCTGAAGCGGCTCGACGAGCAATCCGGGGGGTTCGGATGCTTCCTGCAGGTGGCGAACGACTGGGCCGACTGGGACGCGACGAAGAAGAGCTATGAACTCTTCGCCCGCCACGTCATCCCGCATTTCCAGCCGTCGCAGGCGCGGCTTCTGGGATCCGAGGCCTGGGCGCAAAGCCGCCATTCCGAGCTCGACGCCGCCAACGCCGCGGCGATCCAGGCCTGGACGGACAAGTTCAAGAAATAGGGCGGCGAGCAGACGGGTAGACCCCCACCCCGGCCCTCTCCCGCTTGCGGCACGGCTGTCCGGGGAATCGAAATCGGTTGCAGGCGTCGCTTCGGAGGCTCTCTTTTGTCGTCATGGCCGGCCCCAGAGCCGGCCATCCACGTGGCTCCGCGACACGGAACGACGTGGATACGCGGGTCAAGCCCGCGCATGACGACATCAAAAGACGCACAAGCCTCGCCCGAGACT
>DATGFU010000305.1:0-5088 GCA_035308865.1 Allostellaceae bacterium
TCGCGGCCGAGACCCATGTCGACCGCTCGATCGACGGCCCGGCCGAGTTCATGCGCACCAACATCCTCGGCACGTACACGCTGCTGGAAGCGGCGCGCGACTACGTCTCGTCGGCGGCGGCACCGGCGGGGTTCCGCTTTCACCACGTGTCGACCGACGAGGTGTTCGGCTCGCTCGGCGCCGAGGGGGCGTTCACCGAGGACTCGCCCTATCGGCCGAACTCGCCCTATTCGGCTTCGAAGGCGGCCGCCGACCATCTGGCGCGGGCCTGGCGCGAGACCTACCGGCTGCCGGTGCTCGTGTCGAATTGCTCGAACAACTACGGCCGGTGGCAGTTTCCCGAGAAGCTCATCCCGCTGATGATCGCCCGCGCCGTGCGCGGCGAGAAGCTTCCGGTCTACGGGCGCGGCGAAAATGTTCGGGATTGGCTGCATGTCGAGGATCACGCGCGGGCGCTGTTGACGATCCTCGAGCGCGGCGAGGCGGGCGAGACCTACAATGTCGGCGGCGGCGCCGAGCGCACGAACATCGACCTCGTGCGCGCCCTTTGCAGCATCCTCGACGAACTGCTGCCGGACTCGCCGCACCGGCCGCACGAACGGCTCATCAGTTTCGTCGCCGATCGGCCGGGCCACGATCTGCGCTACGCCATCGATTCTTCGAAGCTCGCCCGCACGCTCGGCTGGCGGCCGCGCGAGACGCTGGAGACGGGGCTGCGCAAGACGGTCGGGTGGTATCTCACCCATCGCGACTGGTGGAGCGGGATCGCGCATTACCAGCAGGCACGGCTAGGGCTTGCCGCCGCGGACGCTGAAGCGAGGACGGCGGCTGGCAGTGGGGTGAGCGGGCGCTAGTGGTCAAAATCTGACGCTTGGTCCCCAGTTCAGGAATTCGATTGAGGCTGGGAAGCGGATGCCTACGCGTGGCTACCGCAGAACCAGGGCGTCGCCACTATGAAGTTTTCTGCGTCCGTTGGTGAGGCGAACGGTCCGACCAATCTACCGGAATGCCTGTTCTTGAATGTAGTCCCTTCAACCCATTCCTGCTCATCGAGATATGTCTCGCCGTTGCGGAACTCCAACACGTCGGCAGCTCGCTTTCCGTCCTCGCTATAGAGCTTGAACGCGATTCGGTATTCTTGCCCTTGCAGTGAGGGCTTACTCATGCGCTGCCTCACATTTGATACTCGCCGTGGACCTGGGACCATGCCCGGAAATCGTTATACAAGCATCAAGCGACGTTCGCGAATAGACAGGCCAATGTCTGAATCGGAGCGACTCCCGCCGCAGCCGCCGGGTCCGGAGCGTCAGATTTTCACCACTAGGCGCCGACGAACTGTTCCTCGGACGGGCCGCCGGTGAGCGCCGACAGCTGCTGGACCGGCATCGGACGGCCGAGCAGGAATCCCTGCACCTGGTTGCACTCGAGCAGCTTCAGCGCGGCCAGCTGATCCTCGGTCTCGACGCCCTCGGCGGTGATCGACAGGCGCAGGCTGCGGGCCAGCGCCACGATCGCCTTGACGATCGCGGCGGCCTCCTCGTCCTGGCCCAGGCCGCGGACGAAGGATTGGTCGATCTTGATCTTGTCGAAGGGGAAACGCCGCAGATAGGAGAGGCTCGAATAGCCGGTGCCGAAATCGTCGAGCGAGATGTTCACGCCCAGCGCCTTGAGCTGCGCCAGGACTTCGACCGCCCGCTCGGTATTGTCGATCAGCACGCCCTCGGTGATCTCCAGCTCCAGCCGTTGCGGCGCCAGGCCGGCGCGCTGCAGGGTCTCCTCCACCATTTCGGGCAGGTCGTGCTGGCGGAACTGGATCGGCGACAGGTTGACGGCAATGCGGTGCGGCGTCGTCCAACCCGCCGCCTCGGCGCAGGCCCGCTCCAGGACCCACCGGCCGAGCAGGGTGATCAGGCCGCATTCCTCGGCGAGCGGGATGAACTCGCCCGGCGAGATCATGCCGCGGCCGGGATGCTTCCAGCGCAGCAGCGCTTCGAAGCCGCTGATCGTCGTATCGCCGCAGTCGAACAGCGGCTGGTAGTGCAGCTCGAGCTCGCCGCGGGTGATTGCCTGCCGCAGATCCTGCTCCAGGTGCCGGCGCTCCTGGATGTGCCGGTCCATGGCCGGCTCGAAGAAGAGGAAGGCGTTGCTGCCTTCGCGCTTCGCCCGGTACATGGCCGTGTCGGCGTTATGCATGAGGTCGGCCGCGGTCTCGCCGTCCTGCGGATAGAGCGCGATGCCGACCGAGACTCCGACCTGCGCCCGCTGGCCGTTGATGAAGAAGGGCTCCGACAGGGCATCGACCACCCGGCGGGCGAGCCCCGCTGCTTCGCGGGGGCTCTGGACCAACGCCTGGACGATCACGAACTCGTCCGCGCCGAGCCGGGCCAGCGTGTCGCTCGCCCGCAAGGTCTGATGGAGGCGGCGTCCGACCTCGATCAGCAGCTCGTCGCCTGCCTCGTGCCCCAGCAGGTCGTTGACCGCCTTGAAGCGGTCGAGGTCGAGATGGAAGACCGCGACTGTGGTGGGATTGCGCTTGGCGAGGGTCAGCGCGTGCGTCAGCCGGTCGACCAGCAGGAAGCGGTTCGGCAGTCCGGTCAGGGCGTCGTGATGGGCGAGATGCTGGATTCGCTCCTCGGCGCGGACGCGCGAGGTCAAGTCGCGCACGCCGGCGACGCAGGCCGGAGCACCCTCGTGCTCGATCGCGCGCGACACGACCTCCACTGGAATCGTGTGGCCGTCGGTGGCCAGCAGGCCGAAGGAGAGCGCCGGCGACTTGTCGTCCGACAGCTTCAGCCAGCGCTCGAGCTCCGAGGTATCGGTCTCGGCCGCCAGATCCGCCAGCCGCCGGCCGCGCAGCGCCTCGTCGGTCCAGTCGCCGAGCTGCCGGAACGCCTGGTTCGTCTCGATGATGACGCCGTCGCGGTGGATGACGATGCCTTCGAAGGCGGCGCCGACCAGTTGCAGCAGACGTCCCGATTCCTGTTGGACGCGGTTGAGGACGTGGCGCTCGAGAACGTCGGCGGCGAGGCTGAGGGCGAGGATGACGAATCCGCAGGCGCCGAGCGCGAGGGGCAGCGCGTCGGTACCGAGTTCCGTGCCGCCGGTCGCGCCGCCGCCCGATACCACCAGGGTCGCCAGCCCGACCATATTGGCGCCGCCGAGTGCCGCCACAAGATAAAGCACCGCCTCCAGCCGGCGCGGCGCCGGCAGCGCGCCGGGCGCCCGAGCGAAGAGCAGGATCGAGAAGAGGACTGCAACCGCGAGCGACGCGATCGGCGAGGTCGTGTCCGTGACGATGCCCGCATTCGTGCGCATCGACGCGACGCCGAGCAGGTGTGTGGCGACCGCAGCGCCGCCGAGCAGTATGCCCGCAACGATGGCGCCGCGCAGCCTGCCCTGGCCATGGAGATAGACCGCCGATGCGGCCATGGTGCCGACGATCGCGACGACGAGGGAGGCGAGCGTGTCGTTCAGCGCGAAGCCGACCGGCTCGGCGGCGTAGCTCGCGAGCGCGACAAAATGCAGGCCCCACAGGCCGCAGCCGAAGACCAGCGCGGCGCCGAACCAGACCAGACGTTCCTGCTTTTCGACCAGCCTGACGCGGGCGAATACCCCGACGGCCGAGAACGCCATGATCACGCACAGGACAAAGGCTAAGGTCAACAACCTTGGATCGTGCTGCAGCGTCGTCGAATCCAACACAGCCATCATCCGGCCGCCTTGTGGTTGAGTCCGCTATGCATGTCTGCCACCAACCCCTCTCGCGCGCCAGTAGCCAAGTGACGACGGCCTACCCCTAACGCCGACCATATCGCGTCACTAACTCTTTGTCCTGTCAGTCCAAACCGGCTCCGGGAGAAGGCAGCCCGCGCGAACCACTGGACGGTTACCGACGAATAAGGCAACTCAGTGTTGCTTCGAATTCCTTAAGGGAGGGTTGGCTCCCGCCATGTTGTTCACTGAATCCCCCGCGACTCCGGCGCCGCTGAGAGCCGCCATCCGCGCCGCCTATCGCCGCGACGAGGCCGAAGCGGTCGCCGCCAGCCTCGACAGCGCGGCGATGGTGCCCGATCGGCTCGACCGTATCGCGGAACGCGCGCGCGCTCTCGTCTCCACCGTGCGCCAGGGCCGGGTCGGCAAGGGCGGCATCGACGCCTTCCTGCATCAGTACGAGCTGAGCTCGGCGGAAGGCGTCGTGCTCATGTGCCTCGCCGAGGCGCTCTTGCGGATTCCCGACGCGGAAACCGTCGACCGGCTCATTCGGGACAAAATTGGGGCAGCCGACTGGGAGAAGCATGTCGGCCGGTCGCCGTCGCTCTTCGTGAATGCGTCCACCTGGGCGCTGATGCTGACCGGAAGGCTGGTCAAGCTCGATCCCGACGGCGAAGCGGGCGGCCTCGTGCGCCGCCTGATCGCCCGCTCGGGCGAGCCGGTGATCCGCCAGGCCGTCACGGCCGGCATGCGGATCATGGGGCGGCAGTTCGTGATGGGCCGCACGATCGACGAGGCGCTCGAACGCGCCCGCCCGGCCGAAGCCGCCGGCTATCGCCATTCCTACGACATGCTGGGCGAGGCCGCGCGCACGGCCGCCGATGCCGAGCGCTATCGCGAGAGCTATCGCCACGCCATCGACCGCATCGGGACGGCGGCCGCGGGTCGCGCCATCGAGGACGTCCCGTCGATCTCGGTCAAGCTTTCAGCCCTGCACCCACGCTACGAGGCGGCACAGCAGGCCCGCGTGACAGCCGAGCTGCTGCCGCGCGTGAAGGCGCTCGCCGCCGCCGCACGCGACCGCGGGATCGGCTTCACCGTCGACGCCGAGGAGGCGGACCGGCTCGACCTGTCGCTCGACCTCATCGAAGCGCTGTCCGGCGATCCAGATCTCGCCGGCTGGAACGGGTTCGGCCTTGCGGTGCAGGCCTACCAGACGCGCGCGCTGGCGGTGCTCGACTTCCTCGCCGACATGGCGCGGCGGCACGGGCGGCGCCTGATGGTCCGGCTGGTCAAGGGCGCCTATTGGGACACCGAGGTGAAGCGCGCCCAGGAGCGTGGCCTCGACCGTTATCCGGTCTTTACCCGGAAGGCCTC
>DATGFU010000306.1:0-3760 GCA_035308865.1 Allostellaceae bacterium
GATGTCCCCTCTCCGCCCTCGGGGGCGGAGAGGGTTAGGGTGAGGTGGGGGATTCCAGAGCGGTTCCGAGAACTCTCCATCGCCACGGCCAGTGGCTGCAGCCTTCAACGACCGTCGTCGCCCCACCTCACCCTGACCCTCTCCGCCCCCCGGGGGCGGAGAGGGAATTAGGGGAGCTCGATGCGGTGCAGTTCCTGGTGGGTCGCCACTATCGCCTCGCCGCCCGAGGTCACCCAGCCTCTAAACATTCCTTCCGTATTGAACGGCGCTGCCACGCGGCCGGCAGCATCGACGGCGACCGCGCCGGCGCCGCTGCCGTAGCCGGCGAGGTCCTCGAGGATCACCCGGTTCGCGGCGGCCTCCAGCGTCTCGCCGAGATAGGCGATCCGGCTGGCGATCTCGTGGCCGACCGCGTGGCGGATGAAAATCTCGCCCTGGCCCGTGCCCGAGACCGCGCAGACGCCGTCCCGCGCGTAGGTTCCGGCGCCGACGATGGGGGAATCGCCAATCCGCCCGGAAGGCTTGGCGGTGTAGCCGCCGGTCGAGGTCGCCGCCGCGAGATGGCCCGCACGATCGAGCGCCACCGCCCCCACGGTGCCGTGCTTCTCCGCCTCGGTGGCGGCGCTGCAGGCGGCATGATGCGCCTGCATCGCCACGAGCGACCGGCGGCGGCGCTCCGTCGTGAAGTAGCCGGACGGCACCATGTCGAGCCCGCAAGCGGTGGCGAAATCATCGGCCGCCGGTCCGCCCAGCAGCACCGCGCCGCCGCGCTCCAGCAGCACCCGCGCCGCGCGGATCGGGTTGCGGATGCGCCGGGCCAGCGTCACCGCCCCGGCCGCCAGCGTCTCGCCATCCATGATCGAGGCGTCGAGCTCGTGCTCGCCGGCGGCGTTCAGCGCCGCGCCGTAGCCGGCGTTGAAATGCGGCGAGTTCTCCATGACGATCACCGCCGCCTCGACCGCATCGAGAGCCCTTCCGCCCTGCCGCAGGATTTCCCAGCCGGCCGCCAGTGCATGCGCGAGGTCGCGCCGCGCCGCCGCCCATTCCGCTTCCGATTGCTCGTCGCGGGCCATGACGCCGCAGCCGCCATGGATCGCCAGCGCGATCGTGTCCAAAGCGCGGTACCTATACTGGCCGCGCGCTCATCGTCAGGAGATCGTAGCGCGCCACCGTCTCGTCCGACTGGTTGAACACCTCGACGTCCCAGCGGACCTCGCCGTATTCCGGCTTCCGCGCCGCCGTCTTCTCCTTGACCGTCAGGCGCACGCGGATGCTGTCGCCGGGGCTCACCGGCTTGAGGAAGCGGAGATTGTCGAGCCCGTAATTGGCGAGGAGCGGCCCCGGCGCCGGATCGACGAAGAGCCCGGCCGCAAAGGACAGGATCAGGTATCCGTGCGCCACCCGTCCGGGGAAGAACGGGTTGGCCTTGGCGGCCTCCTCGTCCATATGCGCGTAGAAGAGGTCGCCGGTGAAATGGGCGAAATGCTCGATGTCCTCGAGCGTGATCACCCGCGGCTTGGTCTCGACCGTCTGGCCGACCGCGAGCTCGTCATAGTTCTTGCGGAACGGATGATCCTCCGGGACCGGCGCCGAGGCACCGCGGATCCAGCGCCGGGTCAGCCGAGCCAGCCGCTCCGGCGAGCCTTGCAGCGCCGTCCTCTGCATATAGTGGAAGACGCCGCGCAGCCCGCCCAGCTCCTCGCCGCCGCCGGCCCGGCCGGGCCCGCCATGGACGAGGCCGGGCAGCGGCGAGCCGTGGCCGGTCGAGGCCTTGGCGCCGTCGCGGTCGACCACCAGCAGCCGCCCGTGGAACGGCGCCACGCCGAAGACGAGCGTCTCCGCCACCGCATCGTCGCGGGTGAAGAGCGAGGCCACGAGGCTGCCCTCGCCGCGGCGGACCAGCTCCACGGCCTGCTCGGCATTGTCATAGGCCAGCATGGTCGCGACCGGCCCGAAGGCCTCGGTGTCGTGGACGCGCCGCGCCGCCATCGGCTCGCGCGACCGCAGCAGCACCGGCGAGACGAAGGCGCCCTTTGCCGGATCGGCGCCCAGCGGCGCGCAGTGCGCCGGATCGCCGAACACGATCTCCGACTCGCGCATGAGCTCCGCGGTGTGGGCACGGACGTCGTCGCGCTGGGCGAGGCTCACCAGCGCGCCCATCCGCACTTCCTCCAGCCGGGGATCGCCGATCGTGACCTTGGCCAGCCGCGCCGTCAGCGCCTCGGCCACCGCACCCTCGACTGCGCGCGGCACCAGGATGCGGCGGATGGCCGTGCATTTCTGCCCGGCCTTGACGGTCATCTCGCGCGCTACCTCGGCGACGAAGAGGTCGAACTCGGGTTCGCCCGGCTTGACGTCGGCGCCCAGCACCGAGGCGTTCAGCGAGTCCCGCTCGGCGATGAAGCGCACCGCCCGGCGCGAGACGGCTTGATGGTTGCGCAGCCGCTCCGAGGTCTCCAGCGAGCCGGTGAAGGACACGACGTCCTGCCCGGTCAGGTGGTCGAGCAGATCGCCCGCCCCGCCGCAGACCAGCTGCACGGCGCCTTCCGGCAGGATCCCGGACTCCGCGATCTGCCGCACCAGCGCCTCGGCGACATAGGCCGTGGCGGTCGCCGGCTTCGCGATCACCGGCACGCCGGCCAGGATCGCCGGCGCCAGCTTTTCCAGCAGGCCCCAGCAGGGGAAGTTGAAGGCGTTGATCAGCACCGCCACGCCGGTGAGCGGCGTCATGATATGCGTGCCGACGAAGCTGCCGTCCTTCGACAGGATCTCGACGCCGGCATCGATGACGAAACGCTCGCTCGGCAGCTCGCGGCGGCCGCGCGAGGCGTAGGCGAAGAGCGTGCCGATCCCGCCGTCGATATCGATCCAGTTGTCCTTGCGCGTCGCCCCGGTATCGAAGGCAAGCGCATAGAGCGCCTCCTTGCGCTCGGTCAGATGCGCCGCCAGCCGCTTCAACAGGTCGGCGCGGTCGTGGAAGGTCAGTCGCCGCAGCGCCGGGCCGCCGACCGTGCGGGCATGCTGCAGCATCGCCGCGAAATCCGTGCCGGCGCTCGATGCCTCGGCCACGATCCGCCCGTCGATCGCGCTCGCGATCCTGACCAGACCCGTCGCGGGCGCCACCCAGCGGTCGCGGACATAGCTCTGCAGGACGGCGCTCATGGCGTTCTCCCGGTGTCAGACGCGCTCGATCAGCGCCGCGATGCCCTGGCCGACGCCGATGCACATGGTCGCGACCGCGCGCCTGCCGCCCAGCGTCTCGAGCGCGTTGACCGCGGTCATCGCCAGCCGTGCCCCCGACATGCCGAGCGGATGGCCGAGCGCGATGGCGCCGCCATGCGGATTCACATGCGCTTCGTCGTCCGGCAGGCCGAGCTGGCGCAGCACCGCGAGGCCCTGCGCGGCGAAGGCTTCGTTGAGCTCGATGACGTCGATATCGGCAAGCTTGGCGCCGGTCCGGTCGAGCAGCTTGCGCGTCGCCGGCGCCGGTCCCATGCCCATGATCCGGGGCTCGACGCCCGCCGTCGCCAGCGCCACGACGCGCGCCCGCGGCGTCAGGCCGAAGCGTCGTGCCGCGTCCTCGGAAGCGATGATCAGCGCTGCCGCGCCGTCATTGACGCCAGAGGCGTTGCCGGCGGTGACGCTGCCGCCCTCCTTACGGAACGGCGTCTTCAGCTTCGCCAGGCCCTCCAGCGTCGTGTCGGCGCGCGGATGCTCGTCGATCTCGACGCGAGTGACCTCGCCCCTGCGGCCGGCGAGC
>DATGFU010000307.1:0-6778 GCA_035308865.1 Allostellaceae bacterium
TAATGATGCCGAGACGCGCGAGGGCTTCCGCTCGGCGACCAACGAGGCGCGCGCCTCCTTCGGCGACGACCGCGTCTTCATCGAGAAATACATCGTCGAGCCGCGCCATATCGAAATCCAAATCATGGGCGATGCCCATGGCAATGTCATCCATCTGGGCGAGCGCGAATGCTCGATCCAGCGCCGGCACCAGAAGGTGATCGAGGAGGCGCCGAGCCCCTTCCTCAACGAAGCCACCCGCGCCGCCATGGGCGCCCAGGCCGTGGCGCTCGCCAAGGCGGTCGGATACCGCTCCGCCGGCACGGTCGAGTTCATCGTCGACCGCCACCGCAACTTCTTCTTTCTCGAGATGAACACGCGGCTGCAGGTCGAGCACCCGGTGACCGAGATGGTGACCGGGCTCGACCTCGTGGAGCTGATGATCCGCGTCGCCGCCGGCGAGAGGCTGCCGATCGCGCAGGATCAGGTGCGGCTGACCGGCTCGGCCATCGAGGCGCGGGTCTATGCCGAGGACCCGTTGCGCGGCTTCCTGCCGTCGATCGGCCGGCTGACCCGCTACGTCCCGCCGGCGGGCGAGGGGATCCGCGTCGATACCGGCGTCGACGAGGGCGCCGAGATCTCGATGTTCTACGACCCGATGATCGCCAAGCTGGTCGCCTTCGCCGAGACGCGCGACGCCGCGATCGACCGGCTCAAGACGGCGCTCGACGCCTTCGTCATCCGCGGCGTCAACCACAACATCGGCTTCCTCTCGGCGATCGCCGCCAGCGAGCGGTTCCGCGCGGGCCGGCTCTCCACCGACTTCATCGCCGCCGAGTTCCCCGACGGGTTCCGCGGCGTCGAGCCGAGTGCCGCGGCGCTCGACCTGCTGGTCGCCGTGGCCGCCGTCGCCCGCATCCGCGCCGGCGACGGCAAGCCCGGCGAGGCCACGGTGCTGGTCGGCCCGCCGCCCCGCACAGCCTTCGACGTGACGGTCGCGCCGGCCGGCGACGGCTCCTATGCGGTCGCGACCGCGGCCGGCATGCGGCGGATCGCGACCGGATGGCGGCCGCATTTGCCGCTCTTCGCGGGGACGACCGATGGCGTCCCCTTCGCGGTGCAGATCGAGCGCCGCGGCACCGCCTTCCTGGCGCAGAGCGGCGGCGGCACGGTCGAGCTGCGCGTCGTGCCGCGGCGCACCGCCGAGCTCGCCCGGCTGATGCCGGTGAAGGCGCCGCCGGATCTGTCGAAGTTCCTCTTGTCACCGATGCCGGGATTGCTGGTGTCGGTCGCCGTCGCTCCCGGCCAGGGCGTCAAGGCCGGCGAGGCGCTGGCCGTCGTCGAGGCGATGAAGATGGAGAACGTGCTGCGCGCCGAGCGCGACGGCGCCGTCTCGAAGATCGTCGCCGCCCCCGGCGAAAGCCTTGCCGTCGACCAGGTCATCATGGAGTTCGCCTGACGTCCGACCCTACATCGGCGGATGGTTCTGTGGCATGAAGGACGACGCGGGCCGAAAAGCCACGGAGCACAGACATGGCTGGGTTCCTTACGGATGAATTGAATCGGGAGCTCATGGACGTCCTCGGCAAGGATGCCGCCTTGCCGAAGGACAAGGTCGACTACGACAAGATCGACAAGGGCAAGAGCGCCGCGGAAGGCGCCTTCCACAAGTCGCGGGACGAGCTCGAGGCCAATATCCTTGCGCTGCTGAACTTCATCTCGGACTACAAGAACGGGCTGAAGCAGACCGCGGCAGCGTACGCCAAGAACGATTTCGGCCTGAACCCGAAGAAACCGGATGATGCGAAGAAGCTGAAGGCAGCGGAAAAGGTGATCGCAAAATTCCTGTCGGACTTCAACGCCATGTGGGATCAGGAGAGCAAGGCCCTCACCGAACTGCAAAATCACGCGATTCAGATGGCCAAGTACAAGAGCAGCCAGCGATAGCGGGGCGGAGCGATCGGCATGAAGGAATCCGAGTGATGCCGGCCGAGCGCATCCTGGTCAGCGGCGTCGTGCAGGGCGTCGGCTTCCGCTGGTGGGCCGTCCGCACCGCGCGCAGGCTGGGGATTACCGGCTGGGTACGGAACCGCTTTGACGGCACCGTCGAGATCCACGCGGTTGCCGAGCGGGACACGCTTGACGCGTTCGCGCTCGCCTGCGCCGAGGGCCCGCGCGGCGCGCGGATCGAACAGGTCGATCGCCGGCCCGACGTCGACGAAGGCCGGGAAGGCTTCGAGCAGCTTGCGACGGCGTGAGATCTGGGTTTACCTTGCTGGGACGTTTGTCTGTGGAGGAGCCCCCCGTATAACGGCCGATAATCGCGCGGGAGGTTGATTGGTCGTCGCACGAAGATCGACTGTCTTGGCAGTCGTGGCACCGATGACCCGGTCACCCGCTCAAGACATCCGGGTCCGTCCGTTCTTCCGATTCCTGCTACTTACGTGCGTGCTCTTGGATGATCGAGGTTGCCCGTGCGCAGAGTTCGTCGATCGTCGACCCCGGGGGTAGGATGACTGCATTTTGTAGATCGTCCTCCCAACCTCGATCAGGGCGGCGGCGACAGGGAATAATCCGATAGACGCCATCCTTATCGTCTATCGACCAAGTACTAGCACCTCTCTCGAAGGCGGACCAGGTATTGACGTTGGCGTATTTCAGGATAACGGGCTTATGCCCCTTGGAATGATCAGGCGTTGGAACTCTCGGATTCCCCCTCATGATGGCCTCTTGAAAGGCGCGGCGTAACGCTATCGTATCGCTTACCGGCGCAACCGCAACCGGATCGACACTACTGTAATACCCAGCCGTATTCAAACCCATTGTGGGAATATATATCATACCTCTTCTCAAATATAGCGATAAGTACATTATCATCTCCTCAATACTCATCCACTTCAATCTCCACCGGCGGCTCCAATGCTCCCGCATATGTTCGGACTCTCATGATAACCTCACCCTGAGCTGGAGTAACAGATCCCCTCGGAACGACAAGATCGAGCACTCTTCCTTTAATTTGATCTTCTCGGACCTCCTCTCCATTGTACTTTGCTCCACGAAATCCGGATAATATATCGACGTAGGTCTCCAGTTTCGACTCTAGTCGTGCCGGATTCTGGTATGTCGGTGCACGAAGGTCAATCGACTTAGTACTGATTGCGATGCCGTTAGGGAAGCGGTCGATTGTTGGAAAGCCAGGTCCCATTGCCCCTGTTCTGTCGCGCCCAGTCTCGATCTCCAACCCACGAGCCCCCCACCCTAGCCCCCAGACAGAAGATGGTGGCTCTGGGGTTTCCGGCCTTGCCGCCAGCCTTTGCCGAACGTCGCGCAAGGCTTCGGCGATGTCCGCAACGTCTTGTTCGTTCGGGACCCAGCCAGGAGCAACAAGCACCGGGGCGCCGCGAGGATCGGCTGGATCGAGCCGCGCTATTTCGCGCCGGATGTCCTCGTAGACCCGCGCCCGATCCGCAGGATTGGCGGGATCGTAGAATTCATTCAGAGGGTCGCGGCGAGCCGCTGGGGCAGGTCGCGATGGCCGGATCGGGGACGGAGCTTCTGGTGCAGGTTCCTCTTCGGGAGGCTGCTGCGAGAGGGGTTCTCCCTCGACAGGTTCGGGTGCAGGCTCGGCCTGCGCAACTTGGACCGGCCCGCTTGACAATGGCGTGTAGAGAGCGTGGCGGCGCAACCCGCTTATTGTGGTCGCCCTGATGTCCGCTTTCGTATCATCGGCCGCGAACCTGTTGACGAGGGCGTCGGCCGCTCCCGTGGTCCATCGTCCCCGTTCATCGCGCGGCTCGTCGGGATTGAACCCCGCCTTTCCGAACGCCTCCGCACCCCCATCGAGCAGCCGGGCGAGCGGCGTGACCGGCCCGGCCACCGTAAGCGCGTCGCCGTCGGGCAGCGGCGAGAGCCCGAGCGCGGCGCGGGCCTCGTTGCGGGTCTGGATCCCGGCGGCAACCAGGCTCGTCGCGATCTCCGCCTGCTTCTGCGGGTCCTGCTCGGTGGTGTCGCGCCAGACCAGCTCCAGGTCCGGCCAGCCCATGGTTCGGGCCAGCACCTCGTCGACCACGCGTTTGAGCCAGCGCATCAGCGGGGCCATGCCTTCGCGCAGCGCCTGGGCGTCCTGGCTCTCGGCCGTCGCCCGGTTCATCTGCCGCACGAAGGGGGCGGGACTGATGGAGAAGGCGAAGGCGACGATGCGGGCCAGCCACTCGTCGAAATCGTCCTTGAGGATGGCGGGCTTGGTCTCGACGTACCGGACGTTGCCGTGGATGAAGCGCAAGTGCCGCCGCTCGGCGGTGTTCCCCGAGAGGAGCCCGTCCCAGTAGGCTTGGTATTCCTTCAGCTGCTCGGTGGTCCAATCCTCGGGCACGCCGAGGAAGGCGTCGGGCATCGAGCCTTCGGTGTAGTACTCGAGCTTATGCATCTGGCGGCGGAGCGCGATGTTGATGGTGAGCAGGCACTGCTCGACCGGCGAGAGGCCGTAGACCCGCCAGGTCCGCGGGTTGCGCGGCAAATAGAGGAGCTCGTCGGCGGTGTAGTCGACGGCGGGGAGCCCCTTCAGGATCTGCTGGTAGGCGGGCAACGGCGGCGCCGGCGTGCGGCCCCAATCGTCGAGCACCCGCTTGATCGTGCCGCCGTCGAGGGGTTCCAGCGCGATGAGGCTGCCGTCGCGGGCGCGGCGCGGGTAGAGGGTGGCCGCGTCGAGGACGAGCATGTCCTCGACCAGCATGCGCACCCATTCGTCCCAGGCGTGCTCGCGGTCGGGCCGCGCGAGGAGCGACGTCGCCCGCCCCGCCCGCGCATCCGCGCCGCCGCCGCGGAGCGCGATCGTCCATTGGAGATCGGCCAGCTGGTCCTTGCGGGTCTCGATGGCGAGGCGCACCAGGTCGCAGCTGTCGGCGAGCGCGCGGAGCTCGGCCGGCGAGGCCGCCGCCTCCGCGCGCGGCAGCACCTGCAGGTTCCAGCCGGTCAGATAGTCGAACTGGCGGCCCGCCACCCCCGGCGGCGCCACCGGCGGCAAGGGCGAGAGCGGGCCGAACCAGGTCGGCGGAAGGGGCGTGTCCATGCCGCCGACCTTGCCGGGACGGCGCCGACGCGTTCAGGCGGACAGATGTCCGCCCTAAATCCGCTACGGTCGAGAGAGGTGGCTTTCGGTGGCCCTACCGCCCGAACTGCCGCACGAGCAGGTTCGTGAACAGGCCCGGGCCGCTCGAGTAGATCCGCCAGCCGCCCTCGACCGGGATCGTCCCGTCATGGACGCGCTGCCATTCCTCCTGGGCCGCGTAGCGGTCGAGGAAGCCGGCGTCGCTCGACGAGAAGTAGGTATTTCGCTGGCGCGGCGCGCCGTGGGCGAGGCGGCCGGCGACGCCGACCGGATCGACGGCGAGCAGTGCATCCCGACTGCCGTCGATGTCGCCGAGCTTGGCCAGCGCCTCGGCCCAGCGCAGATGCGAGTGCACGTACATGAGACCGATCTCGCGGCCGAGATAGGAGGCGGATTCGGCGCGGCGGAACAGCGTCTCGACGCCGCCGCGATACTCCGGCGGCCGGTCGAGGAGCCGCGTGCCGTCGGGATCGGTGAGATGCGCGCGGACCAGCTCGGCATGGTGCTTCGCCTCCGCAGGCGTGAAGAGGCCGCCGAGGATTCCCTGCGTCATCGGCAGCAGCGAGTAGCGGAGCCCGGTCCGGGTGTCCGACGGGTGGATCAGCAGCTCGGGCGCCGTGCCCGGCGCGTCGAAGATCGCGTAGCCGGCGACCACGCCGTCGCGCATCAGCAGGCGCCGGAAATCGCCCGCCATGGCTTCTGCTAGACCTTCGACCGCGCCGGATTCGCGTCCGCGCCGCGTCAGGATCGCGGCCCAGCGGCGCAGCTGCTGGCAGAGCAGCCCTACGGTCCAGGCGCTGACCATCCGGTCGCGCAGCGCGGGATCGGCCGGTTGCAGCGAATCGTTCCAGTCGCCTTCGCCCAGCCGGATGAGATGCGTGCCGGGGATGAACCGCTCCGTGACCGTCCGGATCAGCCTCTCGATATGCGCCGTCACCGTGTCGGTGCGGGCGGTGCGTTCGAGGGTTTCGAGATCGCGCCAGGCGACCTGGGCGTCCAGGAAATCGAGGTCGCCGGTCGCCTCGACATAGTCGCAGAGCGCCTTCAGCGGCCAGACGATCACGTCGCCGTGGCTCTCCCGCGCCTGGATGATCGAGTAGGGCTCCAGCATGAACCATTGCGGCCAGTCGCCGCGGGTTTCGTATTGCTGGGCGAACACGGTATCGAGGATCGACCGCACCGGTTCCGGCCGGCCGAGCGCCAGGAGGGCCTCGACCGGGCCCTGGCAGACATCGCGCGTGCCCCAGGCCCCGCCGGTGTACTGCTCCAGCCCGTGCGGCACCGTCAGGTGGATCATCGCATCGTGGACGAGCCAGGGCAGCAGCGTGTCGAAGCTCGGCTCGACGAAACGCCGTCCGCCGGCGAGATCGCGCCAGAAGGATTCGGCCGGCGCCAGCAGCGTGTCTTCGTCGATCCCGTTGGCGTAGCGTGCGGCGAGGGCGGTGGCCGTGTCCGCGCTCGCGAGCGATCCCGTCACGGAGAAAACGAGTTCGCGCGTCTTGCCGGTACGGAAGGCGACATAGGCGCCGTTGCGGGTCTGGCCGTCCTGATAAAGCAGCTCATCGCCGCCGATCGCCTCGACCGGGGTCGCGACCGTCAGGTGGTAGACCGAATTCGGATAGCGCTGACCCCACAGGAAGTTCGGGTCGGGGCGGAAGGTGAAGCGCCGCACCTCGGCGTCCAGCTCGATAC
>DATGFU010000308.1:0-2350 GCA_035308865.1 Allostellaceae bacterium
GGGCACATAGATCTCGTAGCCCAGCTCGCCGGTGATCGAAAGGCGCGCGACGATCGCGTCGATCGGCCCGACTTCCATCCGCCGCACCGAGAAGAACCGGATGGCATCGTCCGAGACATCTGCGCCGGTCAGCCCGCCGAGCAGCGTGCGGGCGTGCGGGCCGGAGATCGCGAACCCACCCAGTTGCTCGGTCAGGTTCGCGACGGCGACCGCCCGGTCCGGCAGCCGCTCGCGGAACCACCGCATGTGCCAGGCCTGCAGGTAGCCCGACCCGAAGACAAGGAACCGGTCGGCGGCGAGCCGCATCACGGTCAGATCGCCCATCAGCCGTCCGCCGTCCCCCAGCATCGGCGCCAGCCGGATGCGGCCCGGCTCCGGCATCCGCACCGGCAGCAGCCAGTCGAGCCACGCCTCGGCGCCTCGCCCGGCGACCTCGTACTTGGCGAAGGATGACGCGTCGAGCGCCACCACCGCCGACCGCGCCGCGGCGCATTCCTCGGCGACGATCGGGAAGGCGTTGGAGCGCCGGAGGCTCGGCACCTCGTGCGCGGTGTCCTTGGAGGCGGCGAAATACAGCGGCACTTCGAGCCCGTAGCTGACGCCGAACACAGCGTTGCGCGCGCCAAGCATGTCGTGGACCGGGGTCGTCTTGAGCGGCCGCATCGCTGGCCAGAACTCGTTGGGATAGGCGATCTGGAAGCGGCGGGAATAGAATTCCCGCGACTTCTCGCGCGTGTAGCCCGGGGTCGCGAACTCGCCGAAGCGCGCCACATCCATGCCGAAGATGTCGGCCTGAGGCTCGCCCGACACGATCCATTCGGCAAGCGACAGTCCGACCCCACCGCCCTGCGCGAAGCCGGCCATGACGCCGCAGGCGCACCAGTAATTGGGGATGCCGGCGATCGGCCCGACCAGCGGGTTGCCGTCGGGCGTGAAAGTGAAGGGGCCGTTGACCACCCGCTTGATCCCGGCGATGGCGACCGGCGGGAAGCGCGCGAGCCCATGCGCCAGCGTGTCGGAGAGCCGGTCGAGATTGGGCGGCAGCAGCTCGGTATCACCGTAGTCCCAGGGCGTGCCGTCTTCCGCCCAGGGCCGCGGATCCGGCTCGTACACGCCGAGCAGCGCGCCCTTCCCTTCCTGCCGGACATAGATCCCGCCGTCGAGGTCGGCGCAGACCGGGATGAGCTGCGGTAGCGCCGCCAGCTCGGGGATGTCGGCGGTAATTAGGTAGTGGTGCTCGATGGGGATCAGCGGCAGGCGCGCACCCGCCATCGCCCCGACCTCGCGCGCCCACAGCCCGGCCGCGTTGACCACGTGCTCGGCCTCGACCGTTCCCTGGTCGGTCATCACGCGCCACAGCCCGGCCGGCGTGCGCATCAGCTCCATCACCCGCGTCTGACGGGCGATCTCGGCGCCCTTGAGACGGGCCGCCTTAGCATAGGCGTGGGTAGCGCCGGACGGATCGAGATGGCCCTCGTTGCGGTCGTAGATGGCGCCCAGGATGCCGGTCGTGTCGATGATCGGGCAGAGCCGCTTGACCTCCTCCGGCCCGACCAGCTCGCTGTCGATGCCCATGACGCGGTGGCGCGCCCATTCGGCCTTCAGCGAATCCCAGCGCTCGCCCGTCGCCGCGATGTTCAGCCCGCCGGTCATCCGCAGGCCGACATCCTGGCCGGAGGCGGCCTCAATCTCGCGGTAGAGCGAGATCGTATAGGCCTGGAGCCGCGCGATGCTGATATCGCCGTTGATGGCGTGGAACCCGCCCGCGGCGTGCCAGCTCGACCCGGCGGTCAGCTCCTTCCGCTCGATCAGCAGCACGTCGCTCCAGCCGAGCTTGGTCAAGTGATAGAGCACGCTGCAGCCGACGACGCCGCCGCCGATCACCACGACACGCGCATGCGACTTCATCAGGTGGCTCCCTCGCCGATGGCCGGCTTCGCCGCAGCCTGCGGATGGAGCCGAGGCTAGGGCGCGGCAGCGCCGCTTGCCATCGCCGCGACTGAGTTCAAATCACCAAATCCTTAGGAGGGCACGAGCGCTTCGGTCGTCGGGTCGGCGGCGCCGGCCGCCGTCAGATCGCGGCGCAGGCTGCGCACGGCGGCGACGTAGTGCCATGCCGCCCACAGCGCCGTGACCGAGGCCGCCGCGAGCACCCAGCGCAGCGATTGGCGGGGGTCGTCGAGCCGTGACGCCGTCACGTCCGAGGCCCAGCCGAGCAGCTGCGGCGCCACGGCCAGGTTTGCGAGGTTGCTGAAGAACAGGAGGAAAGCGCAGGCGAGCGCCCGCATCCCGGCCGGCACGAGGTTCTGGATCAGCGCGAAGGTCGGCCCGATCGCGACATAGATCATCG
>DATGFU010000309.1:0-4543 GCA_035308865.1 Allostellaceae bacterium
CTGGAGCAGGAATTCCGGCTGATGCGGCACAAGCTCTATGCCGCCCTCGCCTTCGCCCGCGCCAACCGGCTCGACCGCGTGGTGATGGACTCGCCGAAGCCGCGCTTCGGCATCGTCACCACCGGCAAATCCTATCTCGACGTCCGCCAGGCGCTGGAGGATCTCGGCATCGACGACGCGCACGCGGCCGAGCTCGGCATCCGCGTCTACAAGGTCGGCATGTCCTGGCCCCTGGAGCGCGAGGGCATCCGCCATTTCGCCGAGGGGCTGGAGGAGATCCTCGTCGTCGAGGAGAAGCGCGCCGTCATCGAGAACCAGCTCAAGGAGCAGCTCTACAACTGGCGCGCCGACGTGCGCCCGCGCGTCGTCGGCAAGTTCGACGAGAACCGCGAGTGGATCCTGCCCTCCGTCGCCGAGCTCTCCCCGGCGATGATCGCCCGCGTCATCGCCAGGCGCATCGCCTATTTCGCGACCAGCAAGCGGATCGAGGAGCGCCTCAAGTTCCTTTCCGCCAAGGAGGAGCAGCTCGCCCGCCTCACCCCCGCGGTCAGCCGGATCCCTTGGTTCTGCTCCGGCTGCCCGCACAACACCTCGACCAAGGTGCCGGAGGGCAGCCGCGCCGTCGCCGGCATCGGCTGCCACTACATGGCGAGCTGGATGCCCGGCCGCGACACCGCCACCTTCACCCAGATGGGCGGCGAGGGCGTGCCCTGGATCGGCCAGGCGCCCTTCACCGAGACGAAGCACATCTTCGCCAATCTCGGCGACGGCACCTACAACCACTCCGGCATCCTGGCGATCCGCGCCGCCGTCGATGCGCGCGTCAACATCACCTACAAGATCTTGTTCAACGACGCCGTCGCCATGACCGGCGGCCAGCATCACGACGGCGGGCTGCTGACGCCGATGATGATCGCCCGCCAGGTCGTGGCCGAGGGCGTGGCCAAGCTGGTCGTGGTCACCGACGAGCCCGACAAGTACCCGATCGACGCCGGCTTCCCGCCGCACACGCCGATCTTCCCACGCGAGGAGCTCGACGCGGTGCAGTGCACCCTGCGCGAGACCCCGGGCGTCACGGTCATCATCTACGACCAGACCTGCGCCGCCGAGAAGCGCCGCCGCCGCAAGCGCAAGCTCCTCCCCGACCCGCCCAAGCGCGCCTTCATCAACCAGCGCGTCTGCGAAGGCTGCGGCGACTGCTCCAAGGTCTCGAACTGCCTCTCCGTCGTCCCGGTCGAGACCGAATACGGCCGCAAGCGCGAGATCGACCAGTCCAGCTGCAACAAGGATTTCAGCTGCCTCAACGGCTTCTGCCCCAGCTTCGTGACGGTGCATGGGGGAAGGCTGAAGAAGCCCGCCGCCGTCTCCGAATCCCCCTCTCCGCCCCAACCCAATTCACCCTCTCCGCCCTTCAGGGGGGAGAGGGAGGGCCCCGCGCAGCGGGAGGGTGAGGTGGGTCGTGCCGACGCTCCGGGCTTCCCCCACCTCACCCCGCCCCTCTCCGCCCCCGAGGGCGGAGAGGGAGCATCGGCGCGGGCGGATATCTTTACCGCCCTCCCCGACCCCGTCCTCCCCGCGCTCGACCAGCCCTACGGCATCCTCGTCACCGGCGTCGGCGGGACCGGCGTCGTCACGATCGGCGCCCTCCTCGGCATGGCGGCGCATCTGGAAGGCAAGGGCGTCTCCGTCCTCGACATGACCGGCCTCGCGCAGAAGGGCGGCGCCGTCTTCTCCCATATCCGCATCGCCCGCACCCCCGCCGAGATCGCCGCGGTGCGCATCGCCGCCGGCGGCGCCCGGCTGCTGCTCGGCTGCGACATGCTGGTGGCCGCCTCGTCCGACGGTCTCTCCAAGATCCAGAAGGGCACCACCCGCGCCGTGGTGAACGCGCACGAGACCATCACCGGCGGCTTCACCACCGATCCCGACCTGCAATTCCCGACCGAGGCCACCCGCTCTGCCCTCGTCGAGGCGGCAGGATCCGACGGCGTCGATTTCGTCGAGGCCTCCCGCCTCGCCGTCTCGCTCTTGGGCGATTCGATCGCCGCCAACCTCTTCATGCTGGGCTTCGCCTGGCAGAAGGGCCTGGTGCCGGTGTCGTTCGCGGCGCTCGACCGTGCGATCGAGCTCAACGGCGTCTCGGTCGAGTTCAACCGCCGTGCCTTCCTCTGGGGCCGCCGCGCTGCCGTCGATCTTCCGGCCGTCGAGGCCCTTTCCCGCCCGCGCGGCGAGCCCGTCCCCCCGCCGCAAACGCTCGACGCCCTGATCGAGCGCCGCGCCGCCGATCTCGTCGCCTATCAGAACGCGGCCTATGCCGAGCGCTACCGCATCCTCGTCGCCCGCGTCCGCGAGGCCGAAGCCAAGGCCATGCCCGGCCGCACCGATCTCACCGACGCGGTCGCCCGCAACCTCTACAAACTGCTGGCCTACAAGGACGAATACGAGGTGGCGCGGCTCTACACCGACGGCAGCTTCGAGCGCCGCCTGCGCGAGACCTTCGAAGGCGATTTCCGCCTCGAATTCCACCTGGCGCCCCCCGCCACCGCCCCCCGCGACCCGGTGACCGGCCACCTGAGGAAGCAGAGCTTCGGCCCGTGGATGATGACCGTGTTCCGCCTGCTCGCGCCGTTCAAATTCCTGCGCAGCACCGCCTGGGACCCCTTCGGCCGCAGCGAGGAGCGCCAGACCGAGCGCCGCCTCATCGGCGAGTACGAGGCGGCGATCGACGAGGCGCTGTCGCGCCTGTCGCCGGCGACCCACGCGACCGCCGTCGCCCTGGCGCAACTGCCCGAGCACATCCGCGGCTACGGCCACATCAAGGACAAGAACCTCGCCGACGCGAAGCACGCCGAGGCCCGCCTGCTGGCCGAGCTGCGGGGCGGGGGTGTGGGCCAGGAGGCGGCGGAGTAGGCGCGAACAACCCCTCTCCTGCCCTTCAGGGCGGAGAGGGAGGGACCCGCGCAGCGGGAGGGTGAGGTGGGTCGTGCCGCGAGCTCGATCGTCGATGGCGACGCCATACCCGCCGCGCCCCCTTTTAAGGTACAAATCCACATGATCGACGACGCGCCCGCCACAGACCCCGGCCCGGCCGGCGGAACCCTGGAAGCCTATCTCGCCGACACCGGCCTCCGCGACGAGGTCTACGCGGCCGCGGTCAAAGACGTCACCCCGCATCCGTTCGACGGCGCTCCAGGTCGTTCAGCCGATCAAGGATCGAGAGCAGGGTTAGAATCATAAAGACCGCCGAAACGAGGGTACCGAACGCCGGAACCGCGGAGCCGATCGTCCAGCCCCAGGGATTGATCGCGCGTTTTCGCGCCACGACGAAGACGATGGCCGCATAGACCCATCCAAAGATCGTAAGCGGGAGAAACGCGACGATCTGGTCCAGCACATCCGGGTCCATCGAATTCTCCTGACAGGCGCGACGGCAGTACCCTGAGCGGCTTCTGCGCCAGAAGCCACAAATAGCGGCCCGTCATTGCGAGCCGCAGGCGAAGCAATCCAGGGGTTCGGGACCGCGCCCTGGGTGAGTGAACTCTAGTTCTCTGTTCGAGAGCGAAGGATGGTCCACCAAACAACTTTGGTCCCGGCTATCTATAGCGATGCCAGATAGGTGATCACAGCGCGGCATAACTCATACATCGCGGGCCCTGTAACCGCTATCAAAATGAAGCCCCAAATTGCGCGATGGCGAAGGGGTGACTTTCTAATATCAGATTCGATTTCGACCTTTGGAAATACCCAACGAGAGTACGAGAACAAGAGCCGAAACGTATACAGCATCAAAATGAAAGCATACGTATACGATATTGAACGAGGAAGCGTATCAAGCTGCTGAATGTGTGGAAAAATAACACTAACCTTCACAGAAGCCCAAATACTCAGCGGAATTCCAACCAATAAAAGAAGTATGTCATATACGCCTGCGGAATGCAACCACTCATAGCCCGTTTGCCTTTCAACGAAGAATTCGCTCAATTTTATGTTTGTAGACGAGAACCATGATTCGTTATTTGCCGCAATCTCAAAGTTGCTCTCATTCGGTGTTGTTGAAGCAGGATTGCGATTAAAGTCCAGCAATGGCGGCCGAGAGAAGTCCAGAAATACCGTTATTCTATCTAACGGCACGTGATTTAAGATCGCCTGCGGCACCGATTGGGTGGTATAGAGAACCGAGCGAATACGGGTAGGGGCATTAATGTCATCGAATATCTTCTCGGTATTTCCCGTCAAGATCTCACCATTCATCGCATTTATGGTGACAGATGTAACAAACGCATCCGTGACGTGACGCTTTCTCTTTTGAAACTCTTCCAGAGTTTCCTTATCGGTCCTAAACAATCCGCTAACAATTTTATCACGATACTCCTTTTGCTTTTCATTCACAATTTGATAGAGACGCTTAAGGCCGTCGTGTTTCAGGCGACAGGCGGTAATTGGAGACCGCACGTGGAAATTCCGCCATTCTTCGGGCGTCTTCGTTATGCTGTCATTCATGCTTGCGCCTTAGTGTCTGTCCGGGAACATGTTGATTCGGATG
>DATGFU010000310.1:0-4417 GCA_035308865.1 Allostellaceae bacterium
TGGCGGCTGGGAGGTCGCCGGCGTCGATTTCCTCGGCGACCCGGTATCGGCGGTGCTGGCGACGCCGGACGGGACGCTCTTTGCCGCCCTCGACCTCGGCCATTTCGGCGCCAAGCTGTGGCGCCGCGAGGCCGCTGATGACTGGCGGGAGCTGCCGGTCCCCGTCTATCCGCCGAAGCCCGAGGATACGGCAGAGGATCCCCATCCATGGTCGCTCACGCGCATCTGGCAGATCACGGCCGGCGGCGTGCCCGGACGGCTGTGGGCCGGTACTGTGCCCGGCGGCCTCTTCCGCTCCGACGATGACGGCGAATCCTGGTCGCTCATAGAGACGCTGTGGCGGATGCCGGAACGCAAGCAATGGAACGGTGCCGGCGGCCTCGAGCCGGGCATCAGCTCGGTGCTGGTCGACCCTGCGAACCCCTCGGACATCAGGCTCGGCATCTCGACGGCCGGCGTCTGGGCGACGAGCGATGCCGGCGCCACTTGGCGGGTCATCAACCAGGGCATGCGGTCTGAATACATGCCGCCGGAGCGCAGCGGCGAGCCGATGGCACAGGACATCCACTGCCTGGCGCGTTGCACCGCCCATCCGGAGTCCATGTGGTGCCAACATCACAACGGCGTCTTCCGCTCGGAGGACGGCGGCTCGACATGGCGCGAGGTCACAGCGATCCGCCCGTCGCATTTCGGCTTCGCCGTCGTCGCCCATCCGATGGAGCGTGACACCGCCTGGTTCGTGCCGGCGATCAAGGACGAGCGGCGGATCCCCGTGGATGGCCAGGTCGTGGTCGCGCGCACCCGCGACGGCGGCGAGAGCTTCGATGTGCTCCGCGACGGCCTGCCCCAGCGCCACGCCTACGACCTGGTCTACCGCCATGCCCTGGCCGTCGATGAGTCGGGCGACGTGCTCGCTTTCGGCTCGACCACCGGCGGATTGTGGATCTCCGAGGACGGGGGCGACCATTGGGCCGCTCCCGACGCCCGCCTGCCGCCCGTGCTGGTGGTGCGGTTCGGGGCCTGAGCTTGCCGATGCCGCGCTACACCGGCGGCTGCCTTTGCGGTGCGCTGCGTTATGAGGCCGAGGGCGAGCCCTCGATGACGGGCCACTGCTACTGTGCCGATTGCCGCAAGGCCTCCGGCTCGGGCTTCATCCCGTTCATGGGATTCGCCAGCAGCGCCGTCCGCTTTACCGACGAGACACGGCAGTTCCGCTCGCCCTCCGCGCGGGGCACCGTCGCCGTGCGAAACTACTGCCCTATCTGCGGCGGGCTCGTCTTCGGCGGCGAGGTCGGCAAGGACGAGTCCCACACGATCTACGCCGGCTCGCTCGACGATCCCTCGGTCTTTCATCCCAGGGTCGCGATCTTCACCGCCGGCCGCCCCGACTGGGCGCTCATCCCGTCGGGTCTCGCCGCCCACGATCGACTGCCGGACTGACCGGGCGGCGACAGGCCGCCTCGAGCGCCGGCACGAGCAATTCTGAGGAAGATCGTTCAGAGGGGCCCGGCGCTCAGGGCCGCCTGACCGGCGACCATGCGGCCGTCCTCTCGAAGGAAGGGCCCTCGAGGCTGTGATGCGCGTCACAGCACGCTCCCAGCGAGCCCGCTAGCTTTCCCTGTGTCAACCCAGGCCCGGAGAAGGGGGGCGACGCGGGAGCAGACGGACATGATCGACATGGGAAAGCTGCTTGACGCCGTCTGCCTCGCCCAAACGCCGCGGTCGTCCGGAGAGGCGGGCAGCCTCGGCGAGACGGCGCCGTCGGCAGCCAGACCAGGGCTCGAACCGGCGCGGAAACGCGCCCTGAAACCTCAGGCCGAGGCCGTTGCCGCCGCCCCGGAGGCAATGACGTCGCCCGAGCTCACCGCGCCCCGCGAGGGCGCATCGTCAACCTAGCGCCGATTACTTGCCGGCGCGGCCGGCGAGGTCCCGGCGATCCGAAGGAGAACCACGCAAATGCCGAAGGAAGTCCTGGTCAAGCGCGACCTCCTGACCCGTCTCGACACGAAGTACATCACGGTCCCCAAGATCCCCGTCACGGTGACTTTCGAGCCCGACGCCAAGTTCCTGAAACTGGCGGCGAAGGCCATGGAAAGCTTCAAGCTTCAGCAGCTCACCGATGTCGCGAACAAGTATCTCGATAAAGCCGAGAAGGACATCACCCAGACGGTCGTCAAGGTCGAACGCGAGATCGACGCGATGTGGGAAGAGGAGGCCTACGCGACGCTGGCCAAGGCGAACAAGGAGATCAAGGCGGCGGTCGACGACATCGAGGCTGGCGCCTGCGATGCGGTCACCACCGCGTGGAACAAGCTGTCAGGTGAGCCCAAGCTCCTCAGCGACTTCAAGAAGACGGTCTTTGCTCAGGCCACCTTCTCGCTGCTGACAATCAGCGCGTCGCTGGCCGCCACCTTCGCGACGCACGGCAGCACGACCCTCGTCTTCGTCGCCGCGTGCAAGTCGGCCTGCGATACCGCTACGCAGATCGCTCGCGCCTTCGAGGATCTGGACTCCATCGGCAACAAGCTCGCCGAGACCATGGAGACACTCCAAAAGACGGTCGAGAAGGACCTGAACGGCTTTGCCGACATGGCGAAGGGTGCCGCCACGGTAATATCGCCGGCGCTCGGCAATTTCATGGCCTCGACCAAGCGCGCCGGCATCGAGCTTCAGGCGTTCAAGGACAAGCTCGCGGATGCCGACAAGCAGAGCGACATCCTGGCCAAGAAGGTCAACGACGCCCTTGCCAAGGCGGCCAAGCTCAACCACGACAAGATGAGCAAGGAGGACGAGAAGAAGCTGCAGGTCGTCGAAGCCGCAATCAACAAGCTGCTCAACGAAAACCAGGACCGGCGCAAGTTCCTCGACGAGGCGAACGATCTGGCGAAGTCCTACCAGAAGGCGCTCGACGACTATGACGCCCGCAATCCAAAATTCACCCGGACGATCAAGTTCACGCGCGCCGGCAAGCTCGTCGCCGCGGCGGTCGCCGTGATCGTCGATGTTATCACCAAGGTGGCGCCGGCTCTGGCGTGATCGGCTGCCGCCGCCTGCCGTTACGCGCCGGGCAGCGGCAGCGCCGTCGTGCTCTTCACCTCCTCGAGCATGATCCCCGAGCGTACGGTCGCGATGTCAGGCGACTTCAGCAGGTATTCCGTCAGGATGCGGTTGTAGTCGGCGAGGTCGCGCGTCGCGATCTTCAGCAGATAGTCGGAATCTCCGGTGAGCTTGCAGCATTCCTGTACCTCCGGCAGCCGGAGAAGCCGGTCTCGGAAGGCCCGCGTCTCCGCCTCGCCGTGCGACCGCATTACGACCGATACATACGCGCGGACGCCGATGCCGAGCTTCTGGGCGTCGAGCACGGCGACGAAGCGCTCGATGAATCCTGTCTCGCGCAACCGCTGCACCCGGCGTGCGCATTGCGAGGGAGAGAGCAGCGTGCGCTCGGCCAGCTCGGCGTTGGTGAGGCGGCCGTCCTCCTGCAAGGCGGCGAGCAGGCGAAGGTCGAACAGATCGAGCGTGGTCATGCGGCCTTTGCTCGCGAAGAAATTTCCGCACCATAGTCGATATCTGTGCGGAATTCCTGCATAGGGTCGAGGTTCGTGCGTTGAGGATGCGCGCACTTCGCGTGTCGATGCGCCTAGAGTAGCGCGCCTCTTCGTCAAGGAGCGACCCCGCATGAGCCTCGCCGCCGCCCCGCTCGATCCCGCGAACCCGATGGGCACGGACGGGTTCGAGTTCGTCGAATACACGGCCGAGGATACGGCGGCGCTGGGCGCGCTCTTCGAGCAGCTGGGCTTCGTGCGGGTCGGACGGCACCGCTCCAAGGATGTCTCCCTCTATCGGCAGGGAGACATCAATTTCATCGTCAACGCGGAGCCGGACAGCCGCGCTCAGCAGTTCGCCCGCGCGCACGGCCCGAGCGCCTGCGCCATGGCCTTCCGCGTCCGCGATGCCGGGTTCGCCTACAAGCGGGCGATCGATCTCGGGGCGACGCCGGTGCCGGGCACCGTCGGGCCGATGGAGCTCAACATCCCGGCCATCGAAGGGATCGGCGGCAGCCTGATCTACCTTGTCGACCGCTACGGCGATTCCACGATCTATGACATCGACTTCGTGCCCGTGCCGGGCGCCGATCAGCACCCGTTCGGTGTAGGACTCAAGGAGATCGACCACCTGACGCACAACGTGCGCAACGGCCGCCTGAACCACTTTGCGGAATTCTACGGAAATCTCTTCAATTTCAGCGAGATACGCTACTTCGACATCACCGGCGAGTATACCGGGCTCAGAAGCCGCGCGCTCGGCGCGCCCTGCGGCAAGATCAAAATCCCGATCAACGAATCCAAGGCCGAGGGCGAAGGCGGCGCGGTCGACCAGATCCAGGAGTTCATCCAGCAGTACAATGGCGAAGGCA
>DATGFU010000311.1:0-3823 GCA_035308865.1 Allostellaceae bacterium
GGCGACCAGTCCGGCAATGTCGCCACCTTCGACAATGCCGGCACGTGGGACATCACCGACAATTCCGGGATCGTACGCGGCAGCTCCAGCGCCAACGTGATCGACAATACCGGGCTCCTCGAGAAGACCGGGGGGACGGGCGCCAGCACGCTGAACTTGGCTCTGGCGAACGCCGGCATGGTCGAGGTCACCAGCGGGACGCTCGAATTGGGCGGCGCCGTGACCGGCACCGGCAGCTTCGTGATCGGTGCCGCCGGGACGCTCAAGGTAGACGGCTCGATGGCGGGGACGCAGACCGTGACCTTCGCGGCTGCCACCGGCGAGCTCGTGCTGAACAATCCAAACGGCAATCATCTGGCCCCCACGGGCGCCATATCGGGTTTCGGCGGGAACGATGCGATCGATCTTCCGACCTTCGCCTTCAGCGCCGCGACGACTCTCGTCTGGCACCAGACGAACGCCGCGCAAGGGACACTCACCGTCACGGACGGCAGCAAGGTTGCGGTGCTGACCCTGGACGGGAACTACACCGGCGTCAGCTTCGCGCAGGCGAATGACGGTTCGGGCGGGACGCTCATCACCGATCCGCCCGCCGGGAAGTCCTCTGCCGGCAAGGCATCGGGCGCGGCAGGCGTCACGGCCGACGCGGCGCGCGCCAGCGAAGCCGGGGCTCCGTCGCCGTTCCACATGCCGGTCGAGTCGGTCGTCGCCGTCTTCGCGGCCCGAGGGTTCGGCGAGGCGGATCAGGGAAGCACATGGCTCGGCGACGGCAAGGCCGAGGCGCCGGGACATGCGCATCCGATGCCTGCCATGGCCTTCGAAATTGCGGCTGCCGGCGCCGGACTGCACGGCTCGCTCCTCTGAGTCCGACGGGCCGCGCGTTGCGCCCTCTAGGCGCCTGCACTAGACTGCGCGCTTCCCTTTGCCGGAGTTCCCGATGTCGATGACGCGCCAGGCGCTGAACGAGGCGTTGAAGGATTCCATGAAGGCGCGCGATGCCAGGGCCACCTCCACACTGCGCATGGTGCTGGCCAAGCTGAAGGACAAGGACATCGAGGCGCGCCCGTCCGGCAATTCAAGCGGCATCGACGAGCCGGCGGTGCTGGCGGTGCTCCAGGGCATGGTCAAGCAACGCCGGGAGAGCATCGAGCTCTATCGCCAGGGCGGGCGGCAGGATCTGGTCGATGCCGAGACTGCCGAGATCGCCGTCATCGAGCGGTTCCTGCCGCAGCCGCTCGACGAGGCGGCCACGGCGGCGGCGATCCAGGCGGTGATCGGCGAGATCGGCGCCGGCGGCATCAAGGACATGGGGCGGACCATGGCGGCACTGCGCGAGCGCTTCGCCGGGCGGATGGATTTCGGCAAGGCTTCCGGCCTGGTGAAGGCAGCCCTCGCCACGCAGTCCTGAGTTCCTCGGTGGATCGTCGCTTCCTCGACGAGATCCGCGCCCGGGTCGGGCTGGCGGCGACCATCCAGCGGCGCACGCGGCTGGTCAAGAAGGGCCGGGAATGGACTGGCCTTTGCCCCTTCCACAACGAGAAGTCGCCCTCCTTCACGGTCAACGAGGACAAGGGGTTCTTCCACTGCTTCGGCTGCGGCGCCCATGGCGACGTGATCGGCTTCGTCATGCAGGCGGAGAATCTCGGTTTCGTCGAGGCGATCGAGCGGCTGGCCGCCGAGGCCGGGCTCGAAGTACCGAAGCCGACGCCGGAGGCTCGCGCCCGGGCGGCCCGCGACGCGACGCTCCATGACGTCATGGAAGCCGCCTGCCTCTTCTTCCAGTCGCAGCTCCGCAGCGGCGGCGGGGCGTCCGCGCTGTCCTATCTCGAACGGCGCGGCCTCGATGCCGCCGCGATCGAGCGCTTCCGCCTGGGCTACGCGCCGGCCGGGCAGGGGCTCCTGAAGCAGCATCTCCTCCGCGAGTTCCCGGAGGCGCTCCTGGAGGCGGCGGGCCTCACCGCGAGACGTGAAGGTAGCGATGCGACCTTCGACTATTTCCGCGACCGGGTGATGTTCCCGATCCTCGACCGCGGCGGCCGGGTGATCGCCTTCGGCGGCCGGGTGCTGGGGGACGCCAAGCCGAAATATCTCAACTCGCCGGAGACGCCGGTCTTCCACAAGGGCGGCGTGCTCTACGGCCTTTCCTGGGCGCGCGAGGGCGTGCGGCAGGGCGCGCCGATCGTCGTGACCGAAGGCTACATGGATGTGATCGCGCTGCACCGGGCCGGATTCGCCGGTGCGGTGGCGCCGCTCGGCACCGCGCTCACCGAGGACCAGCTGGGCGAGCTGTGGCGGCTGGCGCCCGAGCCGGTGCTGTGCTTCGACGGCGATGCCGCCGGCCAGCGCGCCGCCGCGCGCGCGGTCGAACGTGCCTTGCCGCTGCTCCGCTCCGGCCGCTCGCTGCAGTTCGCGGTGCTGCCCCAGGGCGAGGACCCCGATACGCTCCTTGTCCGCTTCGGTCCGGTGCGGATGCGTGAAGTCCTGGCCCAGGCAAGGCCGCTCGCCGAGTTCCTGTGGTCGATCGAGCTGGCGACGAAGCCGGTCAACACGCCGGAACGGCGCGCCGATCTCTCCTCGCGGCTCATGGCCCGGGCCGGCCAGATCGCCGACGACACGCTGCAGCGGGAATATCGCAGCTTCTTCCGCACCTGCCTGTTCGAGCGCATCGGCCGCAGCCGCCGTGGCGACCGCCGCGCCCGCCCGGGAACGCCCGAAATCCCGCCGCCCGGACTGCCGCCGACGCGCCGCCACCGCGAGGAGCAGTTCGTGCTGGTCCTCCTGAAGCATCCGCATCTCCTCGACCAGCTCGTCGAAGAGTTCGCGACGACGCCGATCGAGGCCGCGGACCTCGACCGGCTTCGGAGAGAGATTGTCAACGCTTATGTGCTAACCCCCGGCCTTGACGCTGACACGTTGAGGCATCACTTGTGCAGCGCAGGCTTGGCCGAGGCTGTCGACACGCTGACGGCGCCGCGGGTTTTGGAGCTTGCGAGAACACTGTCCGACGATCGCGACCGGTTGGTTGCGAGCTGGCGGCAGCTGCACGGCTTTTTGCGGGATGGGCTTTCGGCGGGACTGGAACAGGAGGCGTTGGCCATGCAGGCCGCGCAGGATCTGGGTGAGTTGGTCGCACGCGTGAAGGCAATGCAAGCAGAATGGCGGGGGATGGTCGAGGCCGAGCCGGATTCGGCGGATGTCGGCGGACGGCTTTGAGCGGAACAATCTTGGTTAGAGGGACGACGCGACGGGCGGCCGGTGGCCGAGGGCCCGGACGCGCTCCGTCCCGTTGACGGCGGGGTCGGAAGACATGGCGACGAAGACGGCGAACGAGGCAGAAGTGGCAGAGGCACGGGAAGACGCGGCCGAAGGTGTGCTTGTCGATTCGATGACGCAGGCGCTGCGCAAGATCGTCGCGCGCGGCAAGGAGCGCGGCTACGTCACCATCGACGAGTTCAATTCCGCTCTGCCCCAGGACCAGTTCTCGTCCGACGAGATCGAGAACTACATGTCCATGTTGTCCGAGCAGGGCATCACCATCGTCGAGGGCGAGGAGGCCGAGGACACGCCGGCCGCCGCCAATGACGAGGAGGACGCCGACTTCCGCGCCGGCAATGTCGACGAAGAGGATATCGGCCGCACCGACGACCCGGTGCGCATGTACCTGCGCGAGATGGGCTCGGTCGAGCTGCTGTCGCGCGAGGGCGAGATCGAGATCGCCAAGCGCATCGAGGCCGGCCAGGACAGGATGATCGGCGGCATCTGCGAGAGCCCGATGACCATCACCGCGCTGCTGGCGTGGCGCGATGCGATCAACGAAGGCCGC
>DATGFU010000312.1:0-12940 GCA_035308865.1 Allostellaceae bacterium
GGCATGTTCCCGCGGATCATGCCCATCGGGCCGATCAGGTGGACATGGATGCCGATCACATGCGCGGCGTATTTGTGGCCGAGCTGGCCGGTGACGAAGGCGCCGTAATCGCCGCCCTGGGCCGCGAAGCGGTCGTAGCCCAGGCGCTCGCGCATCAGCGTCACCCAGAGATCGGCGGTCCGCCAATAGGGGTAGCCGGGCTTGCGCAGCGGGGTCGAGAACCCGAAGCCGGGGAGCGACGGGACCACGACGTCGAACGCGTCGGCCGGATCGCCGCCGAAGGACGCGGGATCGGTCAGCGGACGGATGACCTTGTGCAGGTCCCAGAAGGTCCAGGGCCAGCCATGGGTCATGACCAGCGGCATCGGCGCGGGGCCCTTGCCGCGCTCGTGGATGAAATGGATCGGGATGCCGTCGATCTCGGTCCGGAAATGCCGGAACCCGTTCATCGCCCGCTCGTGGCGGCGCCAGTCGTAGCCGTCCTGCCAATAGGCGCAGAGCTCCTTGAGATAGGCGCCGTTGGTGCCGTAGCCCCAGTCGTCGTTGGCGTAGTCCGCGGCCCAGCGCGTGGCGGCGAGGCGCCGGCGGAGGTCGTCCAGCACCGGCTCGGAGATGTTGACGGTGAAGTTCTCGATCATGGCTCGCCTCGCAGCGGACGGAAGAAGGCGCGGATGTCCTCGGCCAGCGCGGCCGGCTGCTCCATCGCGGCGAAATGGCCGCCGCGCGCCATCTTCGTCCAGCGCCGCACATCGAAGACGCGGGAAGCCCATTCGCGCGGCGGCACGGCCACCTCGCCCGGAAACGCGGCGAAGCCCAGCGGCGGCCGGATGCGCTCGCCGGGCGCAAAGCGCAGCGGCTCCGCCCGCGCCTCCTTGTAGAGGCGGATCGCCGAGGTGATCGTGCCGGTGAACCAGTAGACCGAGAGATTGGTCAGCAGCGCATCGAGCGGGATCGCGCTCTCGAGATCGCCGCCGCAATCGGCCAGCATGCGGAACTTGTCGAGCAGCCAGGCCGCGAGCCCGACCGGCGAGTCGTTCAGCCCGTAGCCGAGCGTCTGCGGCCGCGTGCCGTGGATGGCGGTATGCGTGCTGATGCCGTTGCCGAGCGAATCCTCCATCCGCTGGCGGAACGCGGTCTCGTCCGCCGAGAGTGCCGGCCCACCCTCGGGCAGGTAGGAGCCGGGCAGCCAGTTGAGATGGATGCCCGTCACCCGCTCGGGCATGTCGCGGGCGATCCAGGTCGAGACGGTGGCGCCCCAGTCGCCGCCCTGCACGCCGTAGCGCGCATAGCCGAGTCCCTGCATCAGCCCGGCGAAGAGCCGCCCCATTTCGCGGGGCGTCATGCCCGGCCGGAGCGGCTTTCCGGAAAACCCGTAGCCCGGCAGCGAGGGCACCACCACCTCAAACGCATCCGCGGGATCGCTGCCGAACCGCGCCGGATCGGCCAGCATCGGCACGATCTCCAGCATCTCGACGAAGGAGCCCGGCCAGCCATGCGAGATCAGCAGCGGCAGCGGCGCCGGCCCGCAGCCGCGCTCGTAGATAAAGTGCAAGCTGGTGCCCTCGACCTCGGCGGTGAACTGCGCCAGCGCGTTGATCCGCGCCTCCGCCGCTCGCCAGTCGAAGCCGTCGCGCCAGTATTCGGTCACGCGCCGCAGCCAGCCGAGATCGGCACCGTAGCTCCATTCGGGCGCGTCGAGCTCGTCCGGCCATCGCGTCCGCGCCAGCCGCTCGCGGAGGTCCCGGAGCGCCGCCTCGTCGATCGCGACGCGGAAGGGGACGATGCCGGACGCGGTCTGATCGGCCAAATTCCTCTCCCCTCAACGTTTCTCGCGGTTCCCTCTCCGCCCCCGGGGGCGGAGAGGGTCAGGGTGAGGTGGGGGATCGTCCAGGCGGCTGAAACAGCCACCTCACCCTCCCGCTGCGCGGGCCCCTCCCTCTCCCCCCTGAAGGGCGGAGAGGGGACGCGAGCGCCACGCCCCGGAGCGCACAGAAACCCTCGCCCCGCCCGCCGCGGCAAACGAGTTTTTCGGGCTGGGCAACTGAGCACCGGTCATGCGAGCCCAAGAAAATCTGGCTTGCCTCGCCGCCCGCCGCTCCCTTGAGTGGGCGGCGCAAGGGGAGGAAGAAGTCGTGTTCGATTTCAGCGGACGGCGGGTCGTCGTCACCGGCGGCAGCCGCGGCATCGGCCGGGCGACCGCCTTGGCATTCGCGCAGGCCGGTGCAGCCGTTTCGATCTGCGCGCGGCAGGCCGATGTGCTGGAAGAGACGCGCCTAGCGCTCGCCGGCCATGGCAAGGCCCATGCCGAGGTCTGCGATCTCTCGGACGGCGCAGCGATCGTGCGCTACGTGGCAGCGGCGGCGGAAGCGCTCGGCGGCATCGACATCCTGGTCAACAATGCCTCTGGCTTCGGCCGGGCCGACGACGAGGAGGGGTGGCACACCGCCTTCGGCGTCGATGTCATGGCGCTCGTCCGCACCTCGCATGCGGCGCTGCCGTTTCTGGAAGGGGCGCGGCCGGAAGGCGCCATCATCAATATCGGCTCGATCGCCTGCACGCGGCCGTCGCCCAAGGCGCCCGCCTATGCGGCCATGAAGGCGGCGATCCGGCATTACACGAGCACGCAGGCGTTGACGCTGATCTCCAAAGGCATCCGCGTGAATTCGGTGGCGCCCGGCTCCGTGACGGCCCCCGGCCATTTCTGGGAGAAGCGCCGGGAGGCGGGCGATCCCGCCTATTTCAAGACGCTCGAGCAGATCCCGGCGGGACGGCTGGGCCAGGCCGAGGAGATCGCCGACGTGGTGATGTTCATGGCCTCGCCGGCGGCGCGCTGGGTGGTCGGCCAGACGCTGATCGTCGATGGCGGGCAGACCCTCCTCGGCGGCTGAGCCGATGGCCGCCTTCTGGCATTGCGGCCTGACGGTCAGCGATATCGCCCGCTCGACCGCGTTCTACCGCGATGTCGTCGGCATGGCGCAGGGACAGTCGCTGGCGAGCGCCAGCCCGGCACTCGCCACGCTGGTCGGCATCCCCGGCGCGCGGCTCGACAGCGTGTTCCTCACCGCCGGCAGCTTCACGCTGCAGCTCGTGGCCTACGAAGCAGGTGCCGGCGAGGCCGTAACGCCCGGCCACAACCGGCCCGGCAGCCCGCACCTCTCCTTCTTCGTGCCGGATATCGAGGCTTGCCGGGCAGCGATCGCGGCGCGCGGCGACGTTCCGATCACCTCTCCCATCGTCATCAACGACCGGCGGACGATCCGCAGCTTCTACGTCGCCGATCCCGACGGGGTGCCGGTCGAGTTCGTCGAACGGCTGGCCGACTGAGATGATCGCGGATCTCACCGACTTCGACCGGTCCAAGATCCGAGACATCGACATCTACGGCGCGGTGAAGCGCGATCCCTACAACCATTATGTCGGCCTGTCGCAGAGCCCGCCCTTCTACATCCTGATCGACGGCAGCCCGCAGGCGGTGGCGACGCGGATCGCCGACACGCGCCGCATCCTCGAGGACTACGAGCATTTCTCCAGCCGCAAGCGGCCCTGGGGCGGGACGGCGGGCTTCTACTACTTCAACGCGCTGCCGGTGGTGACCGACAACGATCCGCCCGACCATGCGCGGCTGCGCCGGCTGATGGCGCCAGCCTTCTCGCCGCGCCGGCTCGCCGCGGTGGAGGCGGGCGTGCAGAGCTTCGTCGCCGAGCGCATTGAGATGCTGGCGGCGGCGGGCGGCGGCTTCGATCTCGTCGCCGATCTGGCGCTGCCGCTGGCGACGCATGTGCTCTTCCGCCTGATCCTCGACCTTCCCGACGGCGACGGGGCGATCTTCACCGACCTCACCGCCGCCCAGCGTGCCGCCTTCGACCAGCCGTCGCCGGAGCCGCACCACCGGGCGCGCTACGAGGCCGCGTGGGAGCGGGCGCGCGCCTATTGCGATTCAGTGATAGAGGCGCGGCGGCGCCGGCCGACCGACGATCTCGTGAGCAACATCGTCGAGGCGCATGATGCCGAGGGCCGGATCACCACCGAGGAGCTCTTCGGCGTGCTCTTCGTGCTCTACACCGCCGGGATCGGCGGGTTGGTCAACTCGATCGCCTGGCCGCTCTGGCGCTTCGCCCGCCACGTCGATCAGCGCGACCTCGTGCATGCACAGCCCGGGCTGGCCACGGCAGCACTCACCGAATCCCTGCGCATGGACCCGTCCTCCTACGCTTCGCTGCGCTATACCGTGGCCGACATCGAGTTCGAAGGGCTGCGACTCTATGCCGGCATGCCCGTGCACACGCTGAGCGCGTCCGGCAACTACGATCCGTCCGTCTTTCCCGATCCGCTGCGCTTCGACATCACCCGCGGCACCGACTGGAAGACGCTCACCAGCTTCGGCCACGGCATTCATCACTGCATCGGCAACGCGCTGGCGCGCCTCACCGGCCGCATCGCCATCGCCCGCACGGTCGAACGCTTCCCGGCGCTGCGCCTCGCCGAGCCCGGCTTCATGCCGGAAATCATCGGCGTGCCGAAGCAGCGCGCGCCGAAGGCAATACCGGTCCGGGTGGACTGACAAGCGCTACACCTTCGTCGTCATGCCCGGACTTGTTCCGCGCATCCACGTCGGGCAACAGCGCTTCGGCCCGACGTGGATGGCCGGGACGGGGGCCATAGGCGCCAAGATAAGGCGCTTCCGCTGCCTGGAGCATTACGGCTGACACCCCCTCCCCCTGTCCCCCTCCCGCAAGGGGAGGGGGAATTCAACGGCGGGAAACCCCCTCCCCTTGCGGGAGGGGGACAGGGGGAGGGGTCGCACCAGCGTATCCGAGCTTATCTTAGCGCCTATGGGGGCTGGCCCGGGCATGACGGAGAGGATGGCCCCGTAACGTAGCGTACCTCAGGCGGAGCTGGGGGATGGTTCGCTTCCGGGGGATGGGAGCGGATCGGCGGCATCGACCTTGGCTTCGGCGAGGCAGAGGATCATCGAGATCGTCACGTAGGTGCCGCAGAGCACGGTGAGATCGGCCAGCGCCGCCTCGCCGAGCAGGCGCCGCGTGCGGTCGAAGAGATCGTCGTCCACCGCGTGATCCCGCGACAGCGCCAGGCAAAAATCATGCACGACCGCCTCGTCCTCCGGCATCGTGGCCGGACGGCGGCCGGAAGCGAGATCGGCGACCGTGGCGGCGGCGATGCCGTGGCGGAGCGCCAGATGCTCGTGCGCCCACCATTCGTAAGGCTGGTCCCAGAGCTTCGCCTGGATGAGGATCGCCAGTTCCACGAGCCGCCGCTCCAGCGCGCTCGCCGTCAGCAGATGATGGATCAGCGTGTGGAGATGCTCGGCCGATTCCGGGCTGCGCAGGAGCAGGCCCGACGGCCCGCCGGTGCCGCCGTTCGACGCCCGCGTCAGCCGCGCGGCCAGCGCACGCTGCGCCTCGCTCATCTCGGCATCAGCAATCCACGGGAATCGTTCGGTCATTCTGGCCTCCGGGCTCGCGGCTGCGCTACATGACGGCACTTCATCCGAACATCATCAAAAATCGGTCGCCTGTGCTGCGGCTTCAGCCGATCATCGCGCGAACGGGCGGGTGTGCGAGGGAGCGATGCCGAAGGTCACGTACATTGAAAGCAACGGCAGCGAGCACGTCGTCGACGCGCCGGCCGGCTACACGGTCATGGCCGCCGCGCAGCGCTTCGATGTACCGGGCATCGTCGGGGAGTGCGGCGGCTTCTGCAATTGCGCCACCTGTCACGTCTATGTCGACGAGGCCTGGGTCGGGAAGCTGCCCGCGATCACCGAGCACGAGGACGAGATGCTCGAAGGCACGGTGGCCGAGCGCAAGCCAAACAGCCGTCTCGGCTGCCAGATCACCCTTAACGATGCGCTCGACGGCATTGTCGTGCGGACCCCCGAGGCGCAGACTTTCTAGGGAGCGCGAGGCATGAACCAGGACGACTACAACCTCACGAACCCGGTCTTCTTCGCCGAGGGCGACACGCACGATCTCTACAAGCGGATGCGCGACAACGATCCGGTCCACTGGACCCAGGGACGCCTGACCTACGGGTTCTGGTCGATCTTCCGCTACCGCGACATCTACCAGGTCTTCGCCGCCGACAACAAAACCTTCAGCATCCAGGCGAACAGCAACGTGCTGCCGGCGCATCCGGAATTCGAGAGCCTGGAGACGGTCGAGCACAACCGGCTGTCGGTCGAGGGCGCCAATCTCTCGTCCATGGACGGGGCGCGGCACACGGCCTTGCGCCAGGCCTTCAACGAGCGCTTCGCCAAGCCCAGCATCGCCAAACTCGAGGACCTCATCCGCGGCGTCTCGGTCGACATCCTCAACTCGGTGATCGAGACGGGGCGCTGCGACTTCGCGATCGACGTCGCGGCCAAGCTGCCGCTGATGGTGATCGCCGACATCATGGCGGTGCCGCGTGCGGACTGGGAGGATCTCTATCTCTGGAACAACATGCACGCGTCGCCCGACGATCCGGAGTTCTCGATCGGCGACCCGCTCCAGACCAGCCAGCAGTCGCTCGCCAAGATCAACGGCTACTGCCTGTCGCTGGCGCTGGAGCGGCGCAAGAACCCCGGCGACGACCTGATCAGCGACCTCGCGACCACGCGGCTCGACGGCGAGTACCTCACGGACGAGCAGCTCGCCTTCAACGGCCTGATGTTCTTCGCCGCCGGCCACGAGACGACGCGCAACACGCTCTGCGCCGGGCTGTCGGAACTGGCAGCGCATCCCGACGAGATGCAGCGCCTGCGCGACCTGCGCCACGACAAGGGGGCGCTCCGCGTCGCGGTCGAGGAATTCGTGCGCTGGGGCACGCCGCTCAACCACCAGATGCGGACCGCGACCGAGGACGTCGAGATCGGCGGCACGCTCATCCGCAAGGGCGACCGCGTCGTCGTCTGGAACATGTCGGCCAACCGCGACGAGCGCCAGTTCCCCGATCCCTTCCGCTTCGACTGCCAGCGCCAGCCGAACGTCCATCTGGGATTCGGATTCGGCAAGCATTTCTGTCTCGGGGCGCATCTCGCGCGCCTGGAGATGCTGGTGATGCTCGAGTACTTCCTCGAGCACATCCACAATTTCGAGCTGGCCGGCACGCCGCAGGTCTCGGCCTCGAACCTCTTCCCCGGCATCAAGCACATGCCGGTGACGTTCGCGCCGCGAGCGCCGATCGCCGCGTGACCGACGCGACCTCCCTCGCCGGCCGCGTCGCTGTCGTCACCGGGGCCAGCCGCGGCAGCGGCCGGGCCATCGCGCTCGAGCTGGCGCGCCGCGGCGCCGATGTCGCCGTGGCCGCGCGCAGCCGGCCGGAGCTGGAGACGCTGGCCGGCGAGATCGAGGCGATCGGCCGCCGCGCGCTGGTGGCCGAGACGGATCTGCAGGATGCGGATGCCGCCGCCGCGCTGCCGGGCCGCGTGGAGGCGGCGCTCGGGCGGCTGGATATCCTGGTCAACAACGCCGGCGGGGCCGGCGCCTATGTCGAGGGCGGCAGCGCCGGGCTCCTCGACACCACGCTCGCGGCGTGGGACGGCGTGATGCAGCTCAACCTCCGCGGGCCGGTCATCGCCGCGCAGGCGGCGGCGCGGCTGATGGTGAAGCGGCGCAGCGGGGTCATCCTCAACATCACCTCGGTGCACGGGATCTTTCCGCGCCATTCCTATCATGCCTACAGCGCCGCCAAGGTGGCGTTGAACGCGCTGACCGCGATGTGGGCGGTGGAGCTCGGCGAGTACGGCATCCGCGTCAACGCCATCGCCCCCGGCATCATCGAGGCGGGCCGGAACGGCGCGCGGCTCTTGACCTCGCCGGCGGCGCGGGCGGAGCGCGAGGCGATGATCCCGCTGGGCCGCCTGGGCGTGCCAAACGAGATGGCGCAGCTCGCGGCCTTTCTCGTTTCGGATGCCGCCGCCTATATCAGCGGCGCCGTGATCCCGGCCGCCGGCGGTTGGCGCGGCGAGAGCGAGAAAGTCGCCCGTCGCGGCTGAAGCGAGAAGGCCGGCCGCCGGTTAGCCTTGCCAGAACGCGTAGACCGGATCGTCCGTGTCGCTTCTGCCGCGAAGCTTCAGGCTGCCGTAGAGATCGCCGTCCCAGATCACGCTGCAGGGCTGATTGATCGCCCAGTCGAGCGCGAAGGTGCGGTGGGTGATCTTCCACACGCCATGGCGGCGTTCGAACCGGTCGATGAACCGCCCGCCCACCAGGCTGTCCTCGTCGCCGTCTGCGCCGGGCGCGGTCGCGAAGGTGAAGGCATAGATCTCGCCGACCGCCTGGTCGCCGCGGATCTCGAACCATTCGTGCACGACCGAATGGGCGGCGCGCTTCAGCGGGCGGTTCGACTCGAGGATGAAGCGGGAGAATTCCTGCGCATCGCCGTCGAAGATGCCGTAGGAGACCGTAGCGCCCTCGTGCCAGATCGAGCGGAGCAGGGGCTCGTCCGTGCGGTCCATGGCCCGGCCATAGGCCATCAGCAGATCATGCAGGGCCTGCTTGTCGACGGAGGCGGCGAGACCCGCCGCGTCGCCGGCTCCCCGCGACGATGAATGTCCGGCGGCCGCGCCCTCGAGCCAGCCCGAGAACAGCGCACGGGACGGATCGGCCTCGCCGGCGGCACCCCGGATGTTCAGCTGGGCGTACATCCCGTCGTTCCAGCTCACCGTGCTCGGCTGGTTGACGTTCCAGTCGAGGACGTAGGTGCGAAGCGTAATCCGCCACGCGCCGTCGCGCCGTTCGAGGTGATCGAGGTAGCGCCCGCCGATGAGGCACTGCACGGCCCCCGTCGGCAGCGGCAGCTCGACATAGGCGACGACATAGGTCTCGGACTTCGCCCGGTCGCCGTCGAGCTTGATCCACGGGAGCGCGGAGCGGTGGGTGGTGATCGGCTGGCCGGCCAGGCCCTGTGTAAGGATCCGACAAAAATCCGCGGCCGGGCCATCGAAGAAGCCGTAAGCGACCGCGCCGTCGTCGTGATAGGCGCTCCGCAGCAGCGCCTCGTCGCGCCGATCGATGCCGCGGCTGTGGACCGCGAGCACATTGGCGATGGCCTGCTTGTCGGCGACGCTCCGCACGGCGCTCGGATCCATGCCTATCCTCCCGGAATGATCGCCTGCCAGGGTAGCGGCTGGCAGTCCGCCTTGAAGTGACTTATGACTCACGAATCAAACTAGGAGGCGGTCGAAGGCCTGTCAAGCGAGGCTTGGGGCGGCGGGCGAGGGTCTTGCAGGTGGTCGTGGTGGCAGCCGATTCATCTGCATTGACACGATAATGTCGGAAGGATTACGGGCACGGATCTCGATCCGCCGAGGGTCGCGGGAAAGGGTGCGCGGCATGAGCGAGACCGCGGGAGAGAGCAGCGACGGCTACCGCTTCGTGGCGCGGACGGAGGACATTCCGGCCGGCACGATGAAGTGCTTCGACATTGCCGGCAACGATGTCCTGGTCTGTCACACCGGCGGCGCCTTCTATGCCGTCAAGAATCTCTGCACGCATGCCGAATCCAAGCTCGACGGCGGGCGCGTGCGGGCGAACTGGATCTCCTGTCCGGCCCATGGCGCGCGCTTCGATCTGCCGACCGGAAAATCCTTGGGCGGCGTCGGCTACCGCCCCATCACGACCTACCCGCTGAAGCTCGACGGCGACGGGATTTTCGTCCTCGTGTGAAGGCTGGCATTGGCCGCACGAGGCCCCGCTACCTAGATACCATCGTCGAAATCCTTCATGGAAGCTGTTGACGCGGCACCGTCCCCGACGATAGCGTGATTTATGAGTCATCAGTCAATGTTTCGGGGGGCACCATGCCGGTTCGGAGGCGCATCGACGATCCGGAACTCGTCGCCTTCCGCCATGAGGTCCGTGCGTTCTGCGAGCGCGCGTTGCCGCCGGACATCCGCGACAAGGTCCTGCTGAACCAGCATCTGGGAAAGCAGGATTATGTCCGCTGGCAGAAGATCCTGCACGAGCGTGGCTGGATTGCCGGCCATTGGCCCAAGCGCTATGGCGGGGAGGGCTGGTCGCCGATCCAGCGCTATATCTTCGATCTGGAGACCGCCGCTTGCGGGGCGCCGTGGCTCACGCCGTTCGGCGTCGCCTATGCCGGCCCGGTGATCTATACCTATGGAAATGAGGAGCAGAAACGCCGGTTCCTGCCCGATATCCTCACGACCGACACGTGGTGGTGCCAGGGCTATTCGGAGCCCGGGGCCGGATCGGATCTCGCCAACCTCAGCACGCGCGCGGTCCGGGACGGCGATCACTACGTGGTCACCGGACAGAAGATCTGGACCACCATGGCCCATTGGGCAGACATGATGTTCGCGCTGGTGCGCACCTCGGCCGAGCAGAAGCGGCAGCACGGCATCTCGTTCCTGCTGATCGACATGCACCAGCCGGGCGTGGCCGTGCGGCCCATCGTCAGCATCGACATGTGCCACCACCTGAACCAGGTCTTCCTCGACGAGGTGCGTGTGCCGGTCGCCAATCTCGTCGGTACCGAAGGCCATGGCTGGACCTACGCCAAGTTCCTCCTCAAGAACGAAAGACTTCTGGCCGCCGAGATCGGCCGCTCGAAGCGGCTGATGATGCAGCTGCGCAGCCTTCTGGCCCGCACCTTCGAGGCGGGCCGGCCGCTGACGGAGGACCGGCTGTGGCGCCGCCGCCTGGCCGAGCTTGATGTCGACTTCGTCACGCTCGAAGCGGTTTGCCTCGATCAGTTCGCCGCCGAGGAGACGCACTCGGATACGGGGACCGAGGCTTCGCTCCTCAAGATCCTTGGCTCGGAGTTGGGCCAAGCGATCACCACCGCGACGGTCGACGTGCTCGCGCGCCACGGGCTGGTCTACCAGACCGAGGCGCTGTCGGCCGACTGGAACGGCGAGCCGGTCGGGCCCGCCGGCGGTGCCGGCATGATCCGCGCGCATCTGCACGAACGCGCCTCGACCATCTATGGAGGCACGAACGAGATCCAGCGCAACATCATTGCCAAATCCATGCTGGGTCTCTAGCGGCATCATGTCGGGCTTCGCGGACGAAGATCGCCGGCTGCTGGCATCGAGCATCGAGCGCTTCGCGCTCGAGCGCTATGATTTCGAGCACCGGCGTCGCCTGCTGGCGACGGCCGAGGGGTTCGGCCGCGAGGAGTGGCGGATCTGCGCGGAACTCGGCTGGCTCGGGATCATGCTGCCTGAGGCCTATGGCGGGAGCGGTGCGGGGCTGGGCGAGGCGGCGGTCGTGATGGAGGGGATCGGCCGCGCCCTGATGCTCGAGCCCTTTCTTGCCACCGTCGTGCTGGGCGCAGGGCTGGTGGAGCGCACCGGCGACGAGCAGCAGCGCGAGGCCGTGCTTTCGGCCGTCGCGGCGGGAACGCTCATTCTGGCCTTCGCGCATGACGAACCGGAGAGCGGCATGTCGCGGAGCTGGGTCCGGACGGCGGCGGTCGCCGCCGACGGCGGCTTCGTCCTTACGGGCCGGAAGAGCCTCGTCCTTCATGGCGCTGCCGCGGACCGGATCATCGTGAGCGCGCGGCTGGGCGGGCCCGAGGGCAAGCTCGGCCTCTTCCTCGTCGATCGCTCGGCGCCGGGCCTTGCCGTGTTCGACGCGCGGATGATCGACGGGCGCACCGTGGCACGGCTGGATCTGGAGCGGGTACAGGTGCCCGTCTCCGCTCACCTCGGCGCGGACGAGGCCGAGCCGGCCGTGGCCTGTATCCTCGACCGCGCGACGGCCGCGGTCTGTGCCGAGGCGCTCGGCGCCATGGCGGCGATCAATGAGGCGACGCTCGCCTATGTCCGGACCCGCCACCAGTTCGGCCGGTCGATCGGCGGCTTTCAGGTGCTGCAGCATCGGCTGGTCGACATGAACGTCGCCTTGATGTCGAGCCGCTCCATCGTGGCCGGGGCGATCGCCGCGCTCGATGCCGGCTCGCCCGAGGCGGCGCGGCTCGTCTCGGCCGCCAAGGTCAAGGTCGGGCGCTCCGGCCGGTTCGTCGGCGAGCAAGGCGTCCAGCTCCACGGGGGCATGGGAATGACCGATGAATTGCCTGTCGGCAGCCACTATAAACGCCTGATGATGATTGATTCCCTGTTCGGCGACGCCGAATGGCATCTCGACCGGATGGCCGATCTGTGAGCGATACCCAGGCGGCGCGCGAGGCTGCCTATCGGCGTTACCGCGACGCAGGCGTGTGGTCCGACCGGACGCTGGCGCGCGAGGCGCGGGAACGCGCTCAGCGGATGCCGGACACCGTGGCCTTTCTCGGCGAGACGGAGCCGGCGACCTATGGCGAGCTCGTCGACCAGGCGGAAAGCCTTGCCGCCGGTCTGGCCGAGCTGGGGTTGCGGGCCGGCGACGTCGTCAGCTTCCAGCTGCCGAACTGGCTCGAAGCCGTCGTGATCGACCTCGCGGCGTGCATGCTCGGGCTGGTCTGCAATCCGATCGTTCCGATCTATCGCGATGCGGAGGTCGAGTTCATCCTGGCCGACTGCGCCAGCAAGGCGATCTTTATTCCCGGGACCTATCGCGGCTTCGACTATGCGGCGATGATCGCGCGGCTGCAGCCGCGCCTGCCTGCGTTGCGCCACGTCATTGCCGTACGGTCGTCGCCGGCGGGCGCGTCGTCCTATGCCGAGCTGCTGCAGGCGGGCCACGGCCGGCGGCCCGAATTCCCGTCGGTCGATCCCGATTCGGTCAAGGTGCTGATGTACACGTCCGGTACCACCGGGCGTGCCAAGGGCGTCATGCACAGCCACAACACGCTGGGGCGCGTGCTGCGCGTCTGCTGCGGCTACTGGGGTCTGGGCGAGGGTGACGTGATTCTGATGCCGTCGCCGGTGACCCACACCACCGGCTACTCCAACGGCATCGAGCTGCCCTTCATCACCGGCACCCGGACCGTGTTTATGGAGCGCTGGAACGCGGCCGAGGCGGTGACGCTGATC
>DATGFU010000313.1:0-6790 GCA_035308865.1 Allostellaceae bacterium
GGCCGACTGGTAGCCGGAGCCGGTGCCGATCTCGAGCACCTTGTCGGTCGGCTTCACGTCGAGCGCGGTGGTCATGTGCATGACCAGATGCGGGCCCGAGATCGTCACGCCGTAGCCGATGTCGAGGAAGGCCGATTCGTAGGCATGCGTGATCGTCTTCGGCTGCACGAAGCGCTCGCGCGGGGTGAAGAGGAAGGCGCGCATCTCGCGGTCGCGCAGGATGTCCTTGTTCTCCAGCATCACCCGCGAGCGCTCCCATTTCTGGGGCAGCCACTTCGGATCCTCGGGATCGTGCTTCTGGATCCAGGCGGCGTAGGCCTCCTCGCTGTCGATCGGGAACGACGTGTCGTCGGCGATGACGGGCGCCGCGGATACCGGCGGTGCGGCCGGGGCGGGCGGTGCCGCGGCGGGCGCCGGCGCCGGAGCGGGAGGGGCGGCCGGAACGGCCGGAGCCTGGGCGAGGACGGGCGAGGCGATGAGCAAGACGGCCGCGGCAAACGCGGCCAGGGGTCCGGCGTGAAGGCGCATCATCATCCGATCGGGAAGGGCCATGTGAATGGAGGCCGGCATAGCCCGGACGGCCCGGCTTGTCCATCCGTTCGACGGAGCGGGGGATGGCCCCCCACCCCGACCCTCCCCCGCTGTCGCGGGAGAGGGAGGAACGAGCCCTCTCCGCTTGCGGGGGAGGGTTGGGTGGGGGGCTTCCGCTTACTGCAGCACGATCTCCGCCCGGCGGTTCTGCGGCTCGCGGACGCCGTCGGCCGTGGGGACCAGGAGCCCGTTCTTGCCGACGCCCACCGTCGTGATCTCGCTGGCCGAGACTCCGTCGGTCACGAGTTGGGTCTTGACGGCCGCGGCGCGCCGTTCGGAGAGACCCTGATTGTAAGCGGCGGTGCCCACCGTGTCGGTGTGACCCGTCACGGTGATCTGCACCGTGTTGCCGGCCTTAACCGCATCGGCCGCCGACTGGATGACCCTCATCGCGGCGTCGGTGATGTTCGACTTGTCGAAGTCGAAGAACACCTGGAAGGAGCGTTGGGCCTCGACCTTCGGCACGGGCGGCGGGGCCGGCGGCGGAGGCGGCGGGGGCGGTGCTGCCACCGGAGGAGCCGGCGGCTGGTTGAACTCGTAGCGCAGGCCGAGCAGCACGAGATTCGTCTGGAGCGCCGTCTTCACCGTGCCGCCGCCCGGCACGACTCCGTACTGGCCTTCCTCCGAGCCGACGAACCGATAATCGAGCCCGAGCTTGATATTCGGGGTGACGGCATAGTCGACGCCGGCGATCCCCTGGTAGGCGAAGACATTCTGGTTGCCGGCGACGTAGTTGGTCCCGAACCAGCCGACATGGTTAAGCGATGTATTGGCGAGCCCGATGCCGGCGCCGACATGCGGCGAGATCGGGAGGCCGAGATCGAAGTCGTAGAGGACGTTGCCGAAGAAGTCCCATTCCTGGCGACGGCCGGTCGGCGGTCCGCTGAACTTGACGCCGCCGACGCCGGCATTGTTGAACCCGACTTCCAGCTCCGTCCGGAGCCCGTTGCCCCAGCCGTACCCGGCCTCGCCGGCAACTGCCCAGTCGTCGTCGAAGGTGACGCGGCCGGATGTGCCTCCGGTCGTGCTCGACGGTCCGAAATTCGAGTCGAACGGGAAGTTGCCGCCGCCGGCGGCGCCGACATAGGGGCCGTCGCTGACGACCCAGCCATCGTCGGTCTGTGCAAAGGCAGCGCAGGGAAGCAGTGCCGCGAGGGCGACCGCACCGATGAATGTCCCAACGGGATTCTTCATTTTTCAACCTCCTGAATCACACGGTCAATGACCGTCGCGCGTCGTAGCGCCGACCAATGAACACGCATGGATCAGGGCGGTTTTATGGCTGGATTATGTAAGGTCTACGGTGTTGCCGCTCGGCCACAGTATCTATTGGTATATTTTGTCGCAGGCGAGGGTGTCTATAGCCGATGCTAGCTAGTCCTGTTCAATACTTCAATACCGCCACTGGAGGCGACGATAACCTTGGTGGCGATGGCGACAAAGAGCCCGGTTTCGACAACGCCGGCAATGCTTTTAAGGGATCTTTCGACCGCCGCCGCGTCGGCGATCGGACCGAAATCGCAATCGACGATGTGGTTGCCGCCATCGGTCACGAAAGTCTCGCCGCCTGCGGCCATACGCAGCACAGCCATGCGGCACAGGCCGGCGAGCTTCCGCCGGGTCGCCTGCCAGCCGAAGCGCGTCACCTCGACGGGCACGGGGCAGAAGCTGCCGAGCGGGCCGCGCAGCTTTGACTCGTCGACGATGACCGTCATCTGCCGCGAGGAGGAGGCGACGATCTTCTCCCGCAGCAGCGCCCCGCCCAGCCCCTTGATAAGGGCGAGCGTCCCGCGCTCGACCGCGTCCGCGCCATCGATCGTCAGGTCGATCGAGTCATGCGCGCCGAAGTCGGTGAGGGGGATGCCGAGGCCGGCGGCCTGGGCGGCCGTGCGCTCGGAGGTGGGAATGCCGAGGATGCGGATGCCTTCCTCGCGCACCCGCCGGCCGATCGCATCGACCGCGAGCTTGGCGGTCGATCCGGTGCCGAGCCCGACCACCATCCCGTCGCGGATCTCGGCGACGGCATGTTCGGCCGCCTGGCGCTTGAGCTCGTCCTGGGACGTCACGACGCGTCGCCTGCGGCGGCGCGGTCGAGCATCCAGTGGAGCGTGCCGGCGGCACGAATCCGGCCGGCCGGGAGATCCTCGCCGGCGGCAAGCCGCTCCAGGACCGGGTGCTTGTTCGCCCCGGCGACAAGGAAGACGACATGGCGTGCCGAGCCCAGCACCGGGCAGGTGAGGGTGATCCGCGGCTCCGGCTTGGCGCCGACCACCGCGGCGGTCCAGTGCTTCCGCTCCGCCAGCGCCGCCACGCCCGGGAAGAGCGAGGCCGTATGCCCGTCCTCGCCCAGGCCCAGCAGCACGATCTCGAAGAGCGGCCGCGCCGGGTCGATCTCGTTGCCTCGATAGAGCGTTTGCAGCACGTACTCGTAGGTCATCGCCGCCTGTTCCGGGGTGCAGCCGACGGTCGGGATCGGATGGATGTTCGCCGGCGGCACCGGCGCCTGCGACAGCATCGCCAGCCGCGTCATCCGGTAGTTGGAATCGGGATGGTCCGGCGGCACGAAGCGCTCGTCGCCCCAGAACCAGTGGACGCGGTCCCAGGGAACGCGGTCGCGGAAGGGCGCCGTCGCGAGAAGCTCATAGAGCCGCTTCGGGGTGGACCCGCCCGACAGGGCGACCGATACCCGGTCGGTCGCGGCGGCAAGCGTGTCGGCGACGAAGCCGGCCGCATGGCGGGCCAGCGCTTCGGGGTCCTGCAGGACGACGCGTTCGACGGTCATCGCTCACACCCTCGCATGCGGCCGCAAGGCCGCGATTGCCGCGCGGTAATCCGACGCCGAGTAGATCGCATTGCCGGCCACCAGCGCATCCGCCCCGGCTGCAATGACCAGCGGTGCCGTCTCGGGATTGATCCCGCCATCGACCTCAATACGCGGCTCCAGGCCGCGCTCGTTGCAGGCCTGGCGCAGCGCCCGGATCTTGGGGATCACTTCATGGATGAATTTCTGGCCCCCGAAGCCGGGATTGACCGACATGACCAGAATCACGTCGCACAGCTGCAGCACATAATCGAGTGCATCGGGCGGCGTCGCGGGGTTGAGGACGGCGCCGGCCTTCTTCCCGTGATCCCGGATATGCGCGAGCGTGCGATGGAGATGCTTGGTGGCGCTCGCCTCCGCGTGCACGAGGATGTGATCGGCCCCCGCGTTGGCGAACTCCGTGATGTAGTTCTCCGGCTCGACGATCATCAAATGCACGTCGAGCGGCTTCGCGGTCGCCCGTCGCACCGCCGCCACGATCGGCGGGCCGATGGTGATGTTGGGGACGAAGCGCCCGTCCATCACATCCACGTGGATCCAGTCGGCACCGGCCTCGTCGACGGCCCGCACCTCGTCACCGAGCCGCAGGAAGTCGGCCGACAGGATCGACGGCGCAACGACGACGGGCCGGTCCGGCCGAGGCGGATCGAGGATCATGCTGCGGAGGCTCCGGGATCAGAGCCGCCGGGTCAAGAGGACCGATCGCAGCAGGGGAGGGTGGTGGTCAAAACCAACGATGCGACCCGGCGTGGCGAGTTCGCCGGTGGCCGCCGTTGACTCGGACCGGCTGTTCACCGGCGGCCCAACGGATGGCCGGTTTCGGGATTCGGCAGACCGTTGCCGCATGCCATTGATCCGATTGCGGACTGATCGGCCACGGGCCCGATGTTGAGCCGCGCCTCACTCTCGGCGCCGGGGACTCCGCACTCATGAGCCGGTACGATTTGCCCCCATGTGGTCTCCGTCCCCCGAGCGACGCCGTTGGCTGGTCGCCTTGAGCATCCTGGCCGCGGGAACGGTCGTTGCGGTCGCGATCGCCGCGGCGCTGGCACCGGTCCTCTTGCCAGCCGGCGACCCCCTCGGTGCGGAGGGGCGAGGCTTCGCGGCCGGTGTGATCTTCGTCGGGAGCTATTTCGCTCTCGCGATCGGCCGGGTTCCCGGCCTTAGGATAGATCGGGCCGGGATCGCCCTGGTCGGGGCCGGCCTCATGGTCGCGTCGGGTGCCCTCCCGCTTGAGGACGCCTACCGGGCCGTAGACCTCGATACCATCACGCTGCTCCTGGGCATGATGATCGTCGTGGCCAGTCTCCGACTCTCGGGCTTCTTCGCGCTCGCCAACGCTTGGATGGGGGCGCACGCTAGGCGGCCTCTAGTCCTGCTCGCCGCGGTGGTCGGAACTTCCGGGCTACTCTCCGCGTTCCTCGTGAACGATGCGGTCTGTCTCGTGCTTGCCCCGCTGGTGCTGGAGCTGACCCTGGGACTCGGCCGGCGGCCCGTGCCCTACCTGCTGGCGGTCGCCATGGCGTCGAACGTCGGGTCGACCGCGACGATCACCGGCAACCCGCAAAACATCATGGTCGGCAGCTTCTCTCACATCCCTTACGGGCGGTTCGCCATGGCGTTGGGGCCGATCGCGCTCGCCGGGCTCGTCCTGACGGTCGTGTTCGTCGCCCTCTCTCACCGCGCCGAGTTCGCCGGCACCGTGCGGCTGGAAGCGCCGCGGCCGAGGGTGAACGCCAACCCTGCGCTGGTGCTCCGGGCGCTGCTGGCCACTCTGGTACTGATTACCGTGTTCTTCGCCGGCGTCGTGCCAGCCAAGGCGGCGATCATCGTCGGCGGCCTCCTGCTGCTCACCCGGCGGGTGAAGAGCCGCCGCATCTATGCCGAGGTCGACTGGTCGCTCCTGCTCATGTTCTCCGGCCTCTTCATCATTGTCGCCGGCGCGCAGCGTGCACTCCTGAGCCCGGACAGGGTTGCCGCGGTCGCCGGACTTCACCTCGACCGGGTCCCCGTGCTCAGCTTCGTGACGGCCGCGTTGTCCAACCTCGTCAGCAACGTGCCGGCCGTCCTGGTGCTGAAGCCGTTCGTCGCGGCGCTGGAGAACCACGACACGGCGTGGCTGGTGGTCGCGATGGCCTCGACGCTCGCAGGGAACTTCACCCTGCTAGGGTCGGTCGCCAACCTCATCGTCGTGCAGGGGGCGGCCGCCTCGGGCGTCACGATCGGCTTCTGGGACTATTTCAGGGTGGGGGCGCCCCTGACCCTCGTCACACTCGGGATCGGGACGCTCTGGCTGTGGCTGTGACCCCCGGACAGGACAAGCGGTTCAACCCGCTGTCGCTGGACGCGGTCAACTTCCTGCTCGCCGATGTCCGTGGCGCTCTTGGCCCCTATCTCAACGTTTTCTTGGTGACCCAACAGCACTGGAGCCAGACGGAGGTCGGTTGGGTGACCACCGTCGGCGGCCTCCTCGGGCTCGCCGCACAGACGCCGATCGGGGGCGCGATCGACGAGACTCACTCCAAGCGCGGCGCCGTCGTCCTGGCGCTCGCCGTGCTCGGCTGTGGCGCGGTCGTCATCTTCGCATGGCCGAGTTTCTGGCCTGTCGCCGTCGCCAACACCCTGACGGCGGTCGTCGGCGACGTCTTCGGCCCGGCGGTTGCAGCCCTCACCCTGGGCCTCTACCCGCGCAAGTGGCTGGCCCGCCGAATGGGGCGGAACTCGGCCTTCGACCACGCCGGCAACGTCGCGATCGCCGTGCTGGCAGGTGCCGTCGGCTACGCCTTCTCGCAGCGTGCCGTGTTCCTCCTCGTGCCGGTCTTCGCGGCGCTTGCTGCCGTCGCAGTGCTCTCCATCCCGGCTGGCGCCATCGACTTCGACCGGGCGAGAGACCTCGGCATGGAGGGCAGTCCGGGCGCCCCCGGCGTCGCCGGCTACGGCGTCCTGTTCCAGTCCCGGCCTCTCGCCATCTTCGGGCTGTGCGCCATGCTCTTCCATCTTGCGAACGCGGCCCTGCTGCCGCTGGTGGGACAGAAGCTCGCCGCAGCCCACCCGGCCGAGGCTACCGCAATGATGTCGTCCTGCATCGTCGCCGCCCAGGCGGTGATGCTGCCGATCGCTCTACTGGTGGGCCGCAAGGCCGACAGGTGGGGCCGGAAGCCCCTGTTCCTTGCGGGCTTCGCCATCCTGCCGATCCGGGCGGTGCTCTACACCTTCTCCGATAACAGCCTTTGGCTGATCGGCGTCCAGGTGCTGGACGGCGTGGGCGCCGGGATTTTCGGTGCCCTCACCCCGCTTGTCATAGCCGACATCATGCGGGGAACCGGGCGCTACAATCTCGCTCAGGGGGCCATCGCGACGGTCCAGGGCATCGGCGCC
>DATGFU010000314.1:0-5625 GCA_035308865.1 Allostellaceae bacterium
CCACCGGCAAGGGCGTGGCGTCGACCGGCTCGGCCGTCAGCACCAAGCAGGAGACGATGATCCCGCTTTCGGCGGTCGCGCATTTCAGCCAGGGCGCGACGCCGCTCGCGGTCAATCACCAGGGGCTGTTTGTCGCCTCGACGATCTCATTCAACCTGAAGCCAGGCGCGTCCCTCAGCCAGGCGACCGCGGCGATCGAGCAGGCGATGCTGCGGCTGCACGTGCCGGGGACGATCCATGGCAGCTTCCAGGGCACCGCGCAGGTGTTCCAGCAATCGCTCAACAACGAGCCGGTGCTGATCGCGGCGGCGCTGCTCGCGGTCTATATCGTGCTCGGCGTGCTCTATGAGAGCTACGTCCACCCGATCACGATCCTCTCGACCTTGCCGTCGGCCGGCGTCGGCGCGGTGCTGGCGCTGATGCTGTTCAACACCGAGTTCAGCATCATCGCGCTGATCGGCGTGATCCTGCTGATCGGCATCGTGAAGAAGAACGCGATCATGATGATCGACTTCGCGCTCGACGCGCAGCGCAGCCAGGGTCTCTCGCCCCGGGACGCGATCTACGCCGCCTCGCTGATGCGCTTCAGGCCGATCATGATGACGACCATGGCGGCGCTGCTGGGCGCGCTGCCGCTGGCGCTCGGCCATGGCGACGGCGCCGAGATGCGCCAGCCGCTCGGCATCTCGATCGTCGGCGGGCTCATCGTCAGCCAGGCGCTGACCCTCTACACGACGCCCGTCATCTACCTCTATCTCGACCGGTTCGGCGACTGGTGCCGCTATCTGTGGCGCCGCCTCCGGCCGCTGCGGCCCCGCCATCCGGCGCCGGCCCCGGGAGAATGACCATTCGCAAGACGACCGTGCCCCTGCCCCCTCCCCCCATCCCCCTCCCGCGAGGGGAGGGGGTGCGCTGCGGCACGACTCCCCCTCCCCTCGCGGGAGGGGGATGGGGGGAGGGGCTGCGCCGGCCAAACCGGCTCGCCCTCGCCGCCCTTGCCCTCCTCGCCGGCTGCGAGGTCGGGCCGGATTACGAGCGCCCGTCGGCACCGGTGCCCGACCGCTTCAAGGAGGCGGACGGCTGGAAACCGGCCGAGCCCAAGGAGGCCGCGAGCGACGCGCCCTGGTGGTCGGTCTATGACGACAAGGTGCTGGACGGGCTGGAGAAGAAGATCGACATCTCCAACCAGACTCTGAAGGCCTCCGAGGCTGCCTGGCGTCAGGCGGTGGCGCTCGCCGACCAAGCGCAGGCCGGGCTCTTCCCGACCCTGGGTGTGACCGCCAGTGCCACCCGCTCGGGCGGCGGCGCCCGCTCCGGCGGCGGCGGTTCGACCGAACTCGCTTCGACCGGCGGCGGGACGTCCAGCCACGGCCTCAACCAGTTCCAGGCCGGCGCCAGCGCCAGCTGGGACCTCGACATCTGGGGCAAGATCCGCCGGACGATCGAGAATGCGACCGCCGCCGCCCAGGCCAGCGAGGCCGATCTGGCGGCGGCGCGGCTCTCGGCCCAGGCCACGCTCGCGACCGACTATTTCGAGCTGCGCGTCGCCGACGAGCAGGAGAAGCTGCTCGACGAGACGATCAAGGCCTACGAGCGCTCCACGACCATCACCCTCAATCAGTACAAGGCCGGCGTCGCCGCCAAGTCGGACGTGATCACGGCCGAGACCCAGCTCGAATCGGCACAGTCGCAGCGCATCGCGCTGGGCGTCAGCCGCGCCACGCTGGAGCATGCGATCGCGGTGCTGGACGGCGCCACCCCGGCCGAGGTCTCGATCGCCGTCGCCACGCTCACCGGCGACATCCCGGTGGCGCCCGCCGGCGTGCCGTCGACGCTGCTCGAGCGCCGCCCCGACATCGCCGAGGCCGAGCGCAAGATGGAAGCCGCCAATGCCGAGATCGGCGTCGCCATCGCCGCCTACTACCCCGACCTCACGCTGAGCGGCTCCTACGGCTACAGCGGCTCGAAGATCGGCAGCCTGTTCCAGGCCTCGAACGCGCTCTGGTCCTTCGGCGGCACGCTGGCCGAGACGGTGATCGATTTCGGCGCCCGCGAGGCCCAGGTCGCGGCCAACCGCGCCGCCTGGGACCAGAGCGTCGCGACTTACCGCCAGACCGTGCTCGCCGCCTTCCAGCAGACCGAGGACGAGCTGGCGACGCTGCGCATCCTCGAGCAGCAGGCGGCGGTGGAGGAGAAGACCGTCGCCTCGGCCAATCTCGCGGTCCAGCTCGCTCTTAACGAGTACAAGGCCGGCACCGTCTCCTACACCACCGTCGTGACCGCCCAGGCGACCGCGTTGAGCGAGGCGCAATCGCTGCTCGCCATCCGCCAGAACCGCCTGGTCGCCAGCGTGACGCTGATCCAGGCGCTCGGCGGCGGGTGGAGCGCCGACAAGATCACGACGAAGTGAGGGATTCTCGTCGGTCTCCGGGAGGAGGGTTTGGCGCAGAATTACCGTAACCAGGGATAGCGCAGGTAGAAGTTCTGCTTAAGAATACTGACGCTAGGCCAGTGTCCATGGGATCACCGAGGGAGCACCAGCGTTGGAAGGCGGAACGAGCTCTGCGAGGCCCACCCGCCGCGAGGGCGGGCTTCTGGCAGGGAGTTTTGCTTATATTTTTTTCGGACCGCGGAGTGGCAACACAGACCATCTAAACTCTTTGCCGCTCCTGGATGGGTCGGGTATTCGCTTACGGCGGTTGGAACAGCAACCATCGCACTATATCTTGTGTTTTCAATGTTATAAACCCGTTTTGGTGGTTTTCAGCATTCCTCGGAATGCTCTCCTCCGTCCTGGCTATCGGACTCGGCCAAATCATCTACGCGCGCGGCTCGTCGGTACCACCCGACGATGCCGGAGACTCGTGACGACGGAAGCGGCCCGTCGGTCGCCTCACATCGCCCCTCTCCGCCGCCAAGTGTGGAGAGGGAGGACTGAGGCGCATTTCCCGATCCTCGATTGATCGGCATCAACGCCGTCGCGAAGTCCCCGTGACACAGCAAGGGGCACGATGTCGTTCCTCGCCCGCATTCTCCCCTGGCATTCGCGATCGGCGGCTGCGGACACGGCCGCCGAGCACTCGTCCGAGCACTATCGGCACTTCGCCGCGTTCACGCCGGAGCAGGCCGTCCAGGAACTCGGCTCGGCCCCCGGGGGCCTCGACGACGCGACGGCGATGGCCCGGCTCGCGCAATACGGCCCCAACGCCGTGGCGCAGGAGGAGCGACAGAGCATCCCCGTGCAGCTCGCGCTCCGGCTGGCGACACCGCTCAACGTCATGCTGCTGAGCCTCGCGGTGGTCTCGTACGTCCTGGGCGATCCGCGCGCGGCCATCATGATCGGCACCATGGTGGCGCTGAGCGTGGGCCTCAGCTTCGTTCAGGAGTACCGCTCGAACAGAGTGGCGGCGAAGCTGCGGGCGATGGTGCGCACGACCGCCACCGTCCTGCGGCGCCACGGGCCGGCCGGGCAGCCGGAACCGGACCATCCGGGCAACGGCATCGGCGAGGAGATCGCCATCGAGCAGCTGGTCCCCGGCGATATCGTCACGCTGGGCGCCGGCGACATGGTGCCGGCCGATCTGCGGCTGATCTCGGCCAAGGATCTCTTCGTCAACGAATCGGCGCTGACCGGCGAGGCGCTGCCGGCCGAGAAGACGGCGCACCAGGAGACGCGGCCGATCGAGGACCCGCTCGACCTGCCGAACCTCTGCTTCATGGGCACCGCGATCGTCAGCGGCACCGCGCACGGCGTCGTGATCGTGACCGGCCGCGACACGTTTTTCGGCCGCATCGCCGGCTCCATCGTGCACCGGCGCCCGCTCACCAGCTTCGAGCAGGGCGTCAACCGATTCGTCTGGCTGATGGTCCGCTTCATGGCCGTCATGGTGCCGGCAGTGTTCCTGATCAACGGTTTCACCAAGGGCGACTGGTTCGAGGCGCTGCTCTTCGCGGTAGCCGTGGCGGTCGGGCTCACGCCCGAGATGCTGCCGATGATCGTGACCATGAATCTCGCCAAGGGCAGCCTCGCGATGTCCAAGAAGAAGGTCATCGTCAAGCGCCTCAACGCGATCCAGAATTTCGGCGCGATGGACGTGCTGTGCACCGACAAGACGGGCACGCTCACCCAGGACCGCATCATCCTGAAGCGCTACCTCGACATCAACGGCGTGGATTGCGACAAGGTCCTCGAATACGCCTATCTCAACAGCTACTACCAGTCGGGCCTGAAGAACCTGCTCGACGTTGCGGTCCTCAAGCATCTCGATCTGCACCAGGAGCTCCGCGTCGAGCACGACTTTCGGAAGATCGACGAGGTACCGTTCGACTTCGAGCGCCGCCGCATGTCGGTCGTGCTGGAGCGCAAGGACGGGGCGCACATCCTGATCTGCAAGGGTGCCGTCGAGGAGATGTTCGCGGTCTGCACGCAATACGAGATCGACGGCACGCACGGCCTGCTCGACCCCTCGCATTTCGAGACGGCGAAGGAGGAGACGGCGGCGCTCAACGCCGACGGGTTCCGCGTCGTGGCGGTCGGCTACAAGGAGCTCGCGACGGTCCAGCCGGCCTATTCCGTCGCCGACGAGGCCGGCCTCATCCTGCTCGGCTACATCGCCTTCCTCGATCCGCCGAAGGATTCGGCCGCGGAGGCGATCAAGGCGCTCGCGTGCAACGGCGTGCAGGTCAAGATCCTGACGGGCGACAACGAGATCGTCACGCGCAAGATCTGCAGCGAGGTCGGGCTGCGGATCGAGGGGGTGCTGCTCGGCCGCGAGATCCAGCAGATGTCGCCCGACGCGCTGGCCGAGGCGGCGGGCACGACGACCGTCTTCGCCAAGCTCTCGCCGACGCAGAAGGCCGCCGTCATCGACGCGCTCCACCGCCGCGGCCATGTCGTGGGCTTCCTGGGCGACGGCATCAATGATGGTCCGGCGCTCAAGGCCGCCGATGTCGGCGTCTCGGTCGACACCGCGGTCGACATCGCCAAGGATTCCGCCGACATCATCCTGCTGGAGAAGAGCCTGCTCGTGCTCGATGCGGGCGTGCTCGAGGGCCGCAAAGTGTTCGGCAACATCGTCAAATACATCAAGATGGGCGCCAGCTCGAACTTCGGGAACATGTTCAGCGTGCTCGGCGCCAGCATCTTCCTGCCCTTCCTGCCGATGGCGCCGATCCAGGTGCTGGCGAACAACCTGCTCTACGATTTCTCGCAGACCACGATCCCGACGGACTCGGTCGACGAAGAGTATTTGCGCATCCCGCGCAAGTGGCACATCGACAACATCATGAAGTTCATGATCTTCATCGGGCCGATGAGCTCGATCTTCGACTACGCGACCTACTTCCTGATGCTCTACGGCTTCAATTGCTGGAACGACCCGGCCCTGTTCCAGACCGGCTGGTTCGTCGAATCGCTGCTGACCCAGACGCTCATCATCCACGTCATCCGCACCGCGAAGATCCCGTTCGTCGAGAGCCGCGCCAGCAGCGAGCTGATCGCCACCACCATCATCATCGCCATGATCGGCGTGGCGCTACCCTTCACCCATCTCGGCCATGCGCTGGGCTTCAAGCCGCTGCCGCATCTCTACTGGCCCGCCCTCGCGGCGATGCTGCTCGGCTACG
>DATGFU010000315.1:0-2549 GCA_035308865.1 Allostellaceae bacterium
GGCGGCCAGGTCTTCGACGTGCTGGGCAAGGTCCAGTTCGAAGGCCGCGCGCTGCGCGACCTGCTGATCGATGCCATCCGCTACGGTGAGCAGCCTGAAGTGCGTGCCCGTCTCGACGAGGTCGTCGCCGGCGCCTTCGACAAGGACGCGCTCCGAGACCTGATCGAGGAGCATGCCCTCGCCCACGACGCCATGGATGCCAGCCGCGTCCACCGCATCCGCGAGGACATGGAGCGCGCCGAGGCCCGTCGCCTCCAGCCCCACTACATCGAATCGTTCTTCGTGGAGGCCTTCCAGCGCCTGGGCGGCACTGTCCGCCAGCGCGAGCCACGCCGCTACGAGATCACTCACGTGCCGGCGCCGGTGCGCAACCGCGACCGTCTGATCGGGACCGGCGAGCCGGTTATGCCGCGCTACGAGCGCGTGACCTTCGAGAAGTCGTTGCTGGCGCCCCAGGGCCAGCCACCGGCCGCGTTCCTGTGCCCCGGCCATCCCCTCCTCAACGGCGTCATCGACCTGATCCTGGAGCGCCACCGCGATCTCATGCGCCGCGGCACCGTGCTGGTGGACGAGCGCGATGCCGGCATGCGGCCGCGCGTGCTGTTCTACCTGGAGCACGAGATCCGCGATGCCAGCCTGACTAAGAGCGGCGATCGGCGGGTGGTCTCGAAGCGCCTGCTCTTCGTCGAGATCGACGGCGACGGCACCGCGCGCCACCTGAACTACGCGCCCTACCTCGACTACCGGCCGCTGGCCGCGGACGAGCCTGCAATGGCGGATATCGTCGTGCGGCCCGAATGCACCTGGATCGACCGCGACCTCGAAGCGAAGGCCCAGACCCATGCCATCACGAATATCGTTCCCGAGCACCTAGCGGAGGTTCGCGGCCGCAAGCTCTCCCTCCTCGCCAAAACTGAGGCCGCGGTGAAGGACCGGCTGACCAAGGAGATCAACTACTGGGACTTCCGGGCCGAGCAGCTGAAGGAGCAGGAGCGCGCCGGCAAGTCGAACGCGCGGCTCAATTCCGGCGAGGCCCGCAAACGGGCCGACGAGCTGCAGTCGCGCCTACAGCGGCGGATGGAGGAGATCGCCCGCGAGCGGCAGCTGGCACCGTTGCCGCCTGTCGTGCTCGGCGGCATGCTGGTCGTGCCCGCGGGTCTTGTCGCGGCGATGGTCGGGCGGTCGCCGCCGGCCATGCCGATCGACACCCAGGCCTCCGCCGCCAGGGCGCGCGCCATCATCATGGAAATCGAGCGTGGCCTCGGCTTCGTGCCGGTAGATCGCGAGACCGAGAAGCTCGGCTACGACATCGAGAGCGCCATCCCCGGCACCGGCAAGCTGCGCTTCATCGAGGTGAAGGGCCGGGTCTCCGGCGCGGATACGATCTCCGTGACGCGGAACGAGATCCTTTACTCGCTCAACAAGCCCGAGGACTTCATCCTCGCGATCGTTGAGTTTTTCGGCGACGGCCGGCATGCCGTCCACTATCTTCGGGAGCCGTTCCGGCGCGAGCCGGATTTCGGCGTGACGAGCGTGAACTACAGCTTCGCCGAACTGTTGAAGGTGTCTCAGCCCCCAAATGAAGAACGGCCGGCTCCTGCCACCATTCCACCGCAGCCGCATGCCTAGCAGTAAGATTCGGCCGTTCATCCGGCGTGTGACGATCCGCAACTACAAGAGCATCGCGGCGTGCCAGCTCGACCTGGGGCAGCTCATGTTCTTGGTCGGCCCTAACGGCGCCGGGAAGAGCAACCTTCTGGACGCGCTCCGGTTCGTGTCGGATGCGCTGCGGAATTCGCTCGACCATGCGCTCAGGGATCGTGGGACAATTACCGAGGTGCGGCGCAGGTCTGGTGGGCACCCGAACCATTTTGCGTTGCGGTTCGACTTCGATCTGCCCACGGACCAGCCCGGCCACTACTCGTTTCGCATCGGCGCTAAACCCGCTGGCGCCTACGAGGTCCAGGAAGAGGAGTGCGTCGTCCACCCGCCCGGAGGCTTTGGGCATCCGGAGACCTTCCTGGTCCGGTCGGGGACCGTAATCCACTCGTCGATTCAGCGGCTGCCTGCAGCTATATCGGATCGGCTCTTCCTAGTGGCCGCCTCGGGCATCCCCGAGTTCAGGCCCGTCTACGACGCGCTGTCGCGGATCGAGGTCTACAACCTGAACCCGCGCGAGATTGCCGGTCCGCAGAAGCCAGATCCAGGAGACCTATTGCGGCGGGACGGGAGCAATGCGGCGAGCGTCCTCCAGCAGCTATCGCCCGAGACGAGGATGACCATCCGCGAAAATCTTGCCCGGATCGTGCCGGGCGTCTCGGACGCGGAAGTGAAGGCGATTGGTGGACTGGAGACAATCGAGTTTCGTCAAGGCGTGAAGGGACAGCCCCATCCGTGGCGATTCTTTGCTTCCGCGATGTCAGATGGGACCCTCCGGGCGTTCGGCATCCTCCTGGCAGTCTTCCAGGCGGCTTCGGGCCGAGTAGGCGACCGCTCGCCATTGCTGATCGGATTGGAGGAGCCGGAGATCGCATTGCATCCAGCCGCCG
>DATGFU010000316.1:0-15756 GCA_035308865.1 Allostellaceae bacterium
GCGAAGCCGACCGAGGCGATCAGGGCGCGCTCGGAAGGATCGGCGGGATCGAAGACTGCGACGCGGGCGCCGTCGAGCGTCACCGGCGCGGGGAGGCCGCTCGAGGACAGCGCGAAGAGCGGCTCGGGGAACGGCCAGAGCAGGGAGCCGCTTGCCGCGCAAAGGTCGATGAGCCCGGCGAAGGGTGCGCCGTTGAGGATGCCGTGGGCGGCCAGCACCTTCACGACGGTCGCACGCCTGAGCACCGCGCCACCGGTGAACGCGAAGCCTTCGAAGAAGCCGAAGCCGGCGCCCCCGAAGGGCGGCACGGCACGGCCGTCCACGGTCTGCCCGGCCGGCAGGAGTCCGTCGGCGACATCCGGCGCCGCCAGCGCCCGGTCGAGTGCCGGCAGCGTGTCGGCGATCACCGAGACGCCCTCGGCGAGGCAAAGCACCCAAGGCGCATCGATCCCCTGCAGCGCCGCTTCCAGCGCCTGGTCGACCCGCCGCTCGCGGCCGGCATCGACGATCGCCGCGTCCGGCGGCACCTCGCCCGACACCGGCCGGCGGACGAGCAGAACCACGCCGGCGACGCGGTCGCCGAGCTGCGGGCGGATTGCGGCGACGGCCGCCGCGGCATCGCCGCCTTCGTGCTCGACGAGAACCGCGAGCGCGGAAGCACCGGCGGCCCCCCTCCCCCCAACCCCCTCCCGCGAGGGGAGGGGGAGCAATTCCGCCAGGTCGTCCCCCCTCCCCTCGCGGGAGGGGGTTGGGGGGAGGGGGCCGACCCCGTGGAGCGCCTGCCACTGGCGTCGCGTCTCCGCCGGCGGGATGCGAGGACGCACGGTGTTTGCGCCCTCCTCCAGTGCTCGCGCGAGCACATCTGCGAGCCCGTCCGCCGTATCGGCGAAGAGCACGCGCGGCGCATCCTCCGGATCGACCAGTTCGGGGATGCCGCCGGTCGCCGAGGCGAGGAAGGGGATCCCGTTCTGGATCGCCTCGTACACCGTGCAGGGCGAGTTGTCGTAGGGCGACGGCATCACAGCGAGGCAATCGCGTCCCTTGAGATAGGCGAGCGCCTCGCGCTGTCCGAACCCGCTTTCGATGCGCCAGGGAAAGCGCCAGCCGGCGCCGCGCCGCTTCAGCCAGTCGGCGCTCGATTCGTCCCCCTGGCGGACCGGCTTGCCCATGAAGGTGATACGCGTTCTGCGCTCGACGAGCCGGTCCTCCAGCCGGTCGAGTGCCGCGCAGAAGCCGCGCAGCCCTTTGCGTTCCTCGAGCCGGCCGAAGAACACGACCTCGGGCACGCGCTCGACACCGCGCGGCGACGGCAGCGTGTCGGCCGCCGCGAACTTCTCGGGCGCGGGATCGAAGAGCGAGGCCGTGGGCATGACGTATTGCTGGCAGATCACCTCGGCCGGCAGCGTCCAGCCGTCCTTCCGGATCCAATCCACCAGGTATTCGCTGGGGCACCAGAGCAGGTCGGCAGCGCGGACCGAGATGCGCTCGCCCCAGTCGAACGCGGCGTAGACCATGTTGTCGACGAGCTGGCGGTTGAGCCGGGCGATCCATCGCGTGGGGCTGTGCAGGCCGACGATCATCCTGGTGCCCGCGAAGGCCGCGCCGAGATGCTTCGCCGCCAGCGCCAGCATGCCTTCGCCCAGCGTGTCGTTGAAATGCACGATGTCGAAATGCCGGCCGCGCAGGAACTCGTAGACGAGCCAAGCCGAGCCCAGCCCCTGGTCGCGCACCGGGCCGGCGAGGCGCTTCATGTCGCCGAGCGTCAGCGGCACGACCTCGACGCCGATCCGCCGCCACGACTCGATCCACGGCGCCATGTCGATCTCGACGTGCCAGATGGCGCCCGTATAGAGCACGGTGGTGGGGCAACCCATGCCGGCGAGCGTCTCGACGAGGCCGGTGGTGGCCGTGCCGATGCCGCCGTTCTTGAACGGGCCGACGAGCTCGCTGGTGACGACCAGCACCGAGGGCAGGCCGCTCATCACGCCGCCTCGCGATAGAGCCGGTAGTAGGCGTCCAGCATCGCATCGATCGAGCAGGTCTCGCGAGCCCGCGTGCGGGCCGCCGCGCCGAACGCCGCGCGGGCTGTCGGATCGGCCGCCAGATCGCCGATCGCCTGCTCCAGCCCGGCCTCGTCCTCGGGTGCCACGATCCGGCCGCATCCGGCGGCGATCCGGGCATTATCGCCGACATCGGTCACGACGACCGGCAGTCCCGCGGCCATGGCCTCTGTCAGCGCAACCGAGGTGCCCTCGCCGAACAGCGACGGCAGGATGAAAAGATCGGCCGCTGCCAGCAGGCTCGGCACGTCCTCCCGCGGTCCGAGCGGAATTCGCGAGGGGTGCGGCGGGAAGGCCTCGGTTCCAGTGCCCACCGCGAGGAGACGCAGGCCCGGCACGCGCTCCGTCACCCGCAGCAGGCGGTCCCAGCCTTTCATCGGGTCGACGCGGGCGATCACGATGGCGACGGTTTCCGTCTCGTCGAGGCCCAACTCGCCGCGGACCGACTCCCGCAACCCGGACGTTGCCTCGAACCGCGTTGGGTCGATGCCGTTCTCGATCACCCGCACCCTGCGGCTCCGGAATCCCTGGGCACCATGCCACTCGGCGCCGGCTTCCGTGTTGTAGACGGCGGCATCGGCGAAGCGCGAGGCAAATGCGGCCAGCCGGAAACCCAGCCGCACCCGGCGCCCGTAGGCGCCGAAATCGATGCTCGACCCGTAGATCCCATGGATCAGCACCGTCTGGCGCCAGCGGCCGGACAGCGCCAGGGCCACGGTCGCGGCGATGGTGCCGTGATAGAGCCAGCCCTGGACCACATCCGGCTTTATCTCGCGGATCAGCCGCACCAGCTTGGCGACGCCGGAGAGAGAGGGAACGCCGCGGCGCATGCCGAGCGTATGCAGCGGAATCCCGGCCGCCCGAATGCGTTGGCGCATGGGACCGTCGGCGATCAGGCTGACCACGGTGCTGTTGAGCCCACGGCGCTGCGCCGCCTCGGCAAGATTCAGCAGCAGGACCTCGCCGCCGCCGATCTCGAGCCCGGTGGTGACATGCAGGACGGAAGGCGTGGATGTCGAACTCATCGGCCACGGGATAGCAGATCCGGCGTTTCCGTCACCACTGGACAGCCGGCGCCGTTCGCCGGATAGGCTCAGGCCCATGCATATCATCGAACGTCCTTCGCCGAACCACGGGCCGCGCCGTGAGGGGCCGGTCGACATCCTGCTCCTGCACTATACGGGGATGGCCAGCGCCGCCGCGGCGCTCGACCGGCTCCGCGATCCGGCGGCGGCTGTCAGCAGCCACTACGTCGTCGATGAGGACGGCACGGTCTATCGCCTGGTCGACGAGGCGCGGCGGGCCTGGCACGCCGGCGCCGCGTTCTGGGCGGGGACGCATGACGTGAACTCGCGATCGATCGGCATCGAACTGGTCAATCCCGGCCACGAGTTCGGCTATCCGCCCTTTCCGCCAGCCCAGATGGCGGCGCTGGCGGCGCTGGCCGGCGGCGTTCTGGCGCGCCATCCGATTCCGCGGCACCGGGTGCTCGGCCATTCCGACGTGGCGCCCGGGCGCAAGCGCGATCCGGGCGAGAAGCTCGACTGGGCCTGGCTCGCCGCGCATTGGATCGGGCTGTGGCCGAGTCCTGATGCGGCGGTACCGACGATCGATCCGGCCGCGGGACTTTCCCGCATCGGCTATGCCGTCGATGACTTGCCGGCGGCGATCACCGCGTTCCAGCGCCATTGGCGGCCGCGCCTCGTCGACGGCCTCGCGGATGACGAAACCCGCCGGCGGATCGCCCAGATTGCGGATTTGTGTCCCCCGCCGATTGACGCGGAACCGCCGCGGGCCTAGGTGATCGCCCGGGACAGGCGGCCGGATGACCGCTCCGGGCGCAAGTCCGGGGAGGAAAGTCCGGGCTCCCCGGAAGACACGGTGCCGGGTAACGCCCGGCGGGGGCGACCCCAGGGACAGTGCCACAGAAAGCAAACCGCCTGGCCGGCGACGGCGGGCAAGGGTGAAAGGGTGCGGTAAGAGCGCACCGCGAGACCGGCAACGGGATCGGCATGGCAAACCCCACCGGGAGCAAGACCAAGTAGGGGCGGCTGGCCGGCCGAGCCTTCGGGTTCGGACCGGCAGGCGGGTCTTCGGCGCCGCCGCCCGGGTCGGTCGCGCGAGGCGTCCGGTAACGGACGTCCCAGATGAATGGTCATCCCCGCCGCTCCGGCGGCGCGGACAGAACCCGGCTTACAGGCCGCCTGTCCCAAGAATTCCCAAGTCACCGGCGCGAATGTTCTGGAACAAATCAAGAACTCATGGACTCATGGGCAAGCCATGCGGATTCGTCGCACTCGACCGGCAGGTGCGGAGGTAGGTTGGAGAGGCATTCTCCTACCGCCTGTAGAGGTGACGACCGCAGATCTGCCAAGCAGTAGATGTACCAATATTGTTCCATGACGCGCCTCAACGCTTGCCTAATATCCGCATCCCATGATATCCCGTGAATTCCCAGCGCTGGGGATGATCTAGCAAGCTTGGTTTCGAGGGGAATGGGCGCTGGGAACTCCGTTGGGGGAGCATCGTGGAGCCGACTTTCTCCGGCTGTTACACGAACAAGATCGACGCGAAGGGCCGGGTCTCCGTACCCGCGCCCTTCCGCTCGAAGCTTGCTCGGCCGGAGTTCCAGGGCATCACCGCGGTCCAGTCGGCCAAATGGCCGATGATCGAGGGCAGCGGTCCCGAGCGGACCGAGGCGCTGATCCGGCAGCTGGCCGAGTTTCCTGAGGAATCCGACGAATACGAGGCGCTGCAGGCGCTGTTCGGCGAGCACACGCCGATCCCGGCCGATACCGAAGGCCGCATCATCCTGCCGCAGCACCTGCTGGCGCATGCCAATCTGACCGATGTCGTGCTGTTCGCCGGCGGCGGCACTGTTTTTCAAATGTGGGAGCCCTCCGCATACGAAGAATACAAGGTGGCGATGCGCGAGCGCCGCCGCCTCGGCGCGGGCAGCCTCTTCAAGGCGCGCAGCGCTCTCAAGGGGGAGGCGCCGTGACCGGCCATCTCCCCGTCCTCGTCGACCAGGTCGTGCTGGCGCTGCAGCCCAGGGCCGGCGCGCTCATCGTCGACGGCACCTTCGGGCGCGGCGGCTACACGCGGGCGATTCTCGATGCAGCGCCCTGCCGCGTCGTCGGGATCGACCGCGACCCGGCGGCGATCGCGCACGGGCGCGAGGCCTTCGGTGCTGTTGTCGTGCCGCCGGTCAAGCCGTCCGACGCGGCGCCCTCCCTGACGCTGCTCGAAGGCCGGTTCGGCGAGATGCAATCGCTGCTGGCCGCGATCGGCATCGACCGGGTCGACGGTGTGGCGCTCGATCTCGGGGTGTCGTCGCCGCAGCTCGACGATCCGGCGCGCGGCTTCTCCTTCCGCTTCGACGGCCCGCTTGACATGCGCATGGGATCGGATGGGAAGACCGCCGCCGTCGTGGTCAACCAGCTGGGCGAGGCGGCGCTGGCCGACATCATCTGGCAATACGGCGAGGAGCGCCTGTCGCGTCGCGTCGCGCGCGCGATCGTGGGCGCCCGGCGGGAGACACCGATCGCCGGCACCGCGGCCCTCGCCCGCATCGTCCGCGGCGTGGTGCCGGCCTCGCGCGACGGCATCGACCCGGCGACGCGGACCTTCCAGGCGCTGCGCATCTACGTGAACGACGAGATCGGCGAGCTCCATCGCGGACTCGCCGCCGCCGAGCGCCTGCTCGCCGCGGGCGGCCGACTCGCGGTGGTCTCGTTCCACTCGCTCGAAGACCGCGTCATCAAGAATTTCCTGCGCGAGCGCGCCGGCCGCGCGCCGTCGCAGTCGCGCCATCTGCCGGCAGCCGGCCCGTCGCACGCGCCCAGCTTCCGCCTGGTGACGCCGCGCCCGATCACGCCCGATGCCGCCGAAAGCGCCGCCAATCCGCGTGCCCGCTCCGCCCGGCTCCGTGTCGCCGAGCGCACCGAGGCCCCGCCCTGGCCGGCGGAGGCGGTCGCGGCATGAACCGGATCTCGCCCTTCCTCTGGCTGGCGCTCGATCTGCTGTTGGGCTTCGCGCTCTACGAGACGAAGTACGCGGTGCAGCGGCTGGAGGACGATCGCGTCAAGATCGACCGCCAGATCGCCCTCGACCGCGACCAGATCCACGTGCTGAACGCCGAGTGGAGCTTCCTCACCCAGCCCGACCGGCTGGGCCGGCTGGCCGGCAAGTTCCTCAGCCTGCAGCCGCTCACCGCCGCGCAGCTCGGCGCCTTCGACACGCTCCCGCTCAAGGGCGACGACCCGGCCGTGGCCGCGAACGACCGCGACGTGCCGATCTCCGAGGTGCTGAAGGCGATGCAGATCGCCGCCACGCCGCCGGCCGTCCAGCCCGCACCCGCAACCAAGGCGAGGGCCGTGGAATGAGATCCGAAGCGCCTCTCGACCGCGACGAGAATCCCTGCCGGCCGCGGCATTTCAAGCCGACGCTGACGCCGCCCTGTGCCGCCGATGCGCCGGTCAGTCGCTCGCTCGATCTCGCGCACAAGCGGCTTGTCACGATCGGCACGGCCTTCGCGCTGGCCTTCATCGTCATCGGTCTCAGGCTTGCCGACGTGACGCTGCTGCGCGAGCCGGATGCCCAGGTGCTGCGCCTGGAGCAGCCCGCCGTGGTCCAGCCCGTCCATTACGGCCGCGCCGACATCCTCGACCGCAACGGCAACGTGATTGCTACGACCCTGGCCAGCCCATCCCTCTTCGCCAATCCGCACCTCATCGTCGACAAGCCGGCGACGGCGCGGCAACTCGCCAAGCTGCTGCCCGGCACCAATGTTGCCGAGATCGAGGCCAAGCTCGCGACCGACAAGAGCTTCGTCTGGCTTGCCCGGCACCTGACGCCAGGCCAGGAATACGCGATCACCGCGCTCGGCATTCCGGGTCTCGATTTCGAGCACGAGGAGCGGCGGGTCTATCCGGCCGGGGTGCTGGCCGCGCATGTCGCCGGTTACACCGATCTCGACAACAAGGGCCTCGCCGGCATCGAGCGGTCGTTCGACACCACGCTCGATTCGAGCCGCGAGCCATTGCGGCTCAGCATCGATCTCCGGCTGCAGGCGATCCTCAAGGAGGAGATGCAGAAGCAGATCGACGACTACAACGGGATCGGCGCCAGCGGCGTCGTCATGGATGTCCGCACCGGCGAGATCCTGAGCCTGGTCTCGCTGCCCGATTTCGATCCCAACCAGATGCGCGAGATGGCGGCGAAGCGCGGCCCCAGCAAAGACGCGGACGACCCTCGCTTCAACCGGGCGACGCTCGGCATCTACGAGATGGGCTCGGTGTTCAAGATCTTTAACACCGCGCTCGGGCTCGACGACAAGAAGCTGACACTCGCCTCGTCCTTCCCGACCGACCCGATCCACTACGGCCGCTTCACCATCCACGACTTTGCCGGCGAGCACATCCCGAACCCGGCGAACGTCACGACGATCTTCATGGAATCGTCGAATATCGGCTCAGCCCGCATGGTGCAGCTGAGCGGTCCCGAGCTGCAGCGCGAGTTCCTCGGCCGGCTCGGCCTGCTCCGCCCGGCGCCGATCGAGCTGCCCGAGGTCGGGGGCCCCGAAGTGCCCAGCCCGTGGCGCGAGATCAACGCCATGACGATCTCCTACGGCCACGGCCTGGGCGTGAGCCAGGTCCAGACGGCGATCGCCGCGGCCGCCGTGGTCAATGGCGGCATCCTCCACCCGGCCTCGCTGATCAAGCACGCCGACGGCTACGTGCCGGCCGGCGAGCGCGTCCTCTCCGAGGAGACTTCGGCCGAGATGCGCAAGCTGATGCGGCTGGTCGTGACCGACGGCACCGGCAAGATGGCCGACGTGCCGGGCTATCTCGTCGGCGGCAAGACGGGCACGCCGGAGAAGGTCGTGCATGGCGGCTACGCGAAGAAGGCGGTCATGGCGTCCTTCATCGGGGTGTTCCCCATGAACGATCCGCAGTACATGGTCTACGTCACCGTCGACGAGCCCAAGGGCAACAAGAAGTCGATGGGATTCGAGACCGGCGGCTGGATCGCCGCTCCCGCCGTCAAGCGCGTTGTCGCCCGAATGGCGCCATTATTCGGAGTCAAGCCGCAGGACGAAACGCCCGACATCCATCGGGCCATCACCATCGACCTGCCGGGCCTGAGTAAAAAGATTGCGGTCAATTGAGCTGATGGATGGACCATCCCTCGCAGCCGCGGGACATGGGGCGCCACACGACCCCGAAATTCTCGGCATCACGGCGGATTCCCGCGCGGTCAGGCCGGGCTACCTGTTCGTGGCGCTCCCCGGCAGCCATGCTGACGGACGGCGCTTCGTCGACGATGCGGTGCAGCGTGGCGCCGCGGCCGTGCTCACGGACACCGAGACGGCTCCGGAAATCGCCGGCCGGCTGAGCATTCCAGTCTTCGCCGATGCCAATCCGCGGCGGCGTTTGGCGCAGGCGGCGGCGCGCTTCTACGGGCCGCAGCCGGACATCGTGGTCGCCGTCACCGGCACCAACGGCAAGACCTCGACCGCGTCGTTCACGAGGCAGATCTGGCAGGGCGTCGGCTATCCCGCCGCCTCGATCGGCACGCTCGGGATCGAGCGGCCGGAAGGGTTGGAGCCGGGCAGCATGACGACGCCCGATGCGCCGGCGCTCCACGCCGCGCTGGCGGCTCTGAAGCGGGACGGCATCGAGAACGTCGCCATGGAGGCCTCGTCGCACGGCCTCGACCAGCACCGGCTCGACGGCGTGCGGCTGACGGCAGCAGCTTTCACCAATCTGACCCAGGACCATCTCGACTATCACGGCGACATGGGTTCCTACCGCGCGGCCAAGCTGCGGCTGTTCAGCGAGGTGTTGGCGACGGGCGGCACGGCCGTGCTCAACGCCGACAGCCCGGAATTCGACACCTTCCGCGGGGCCGTACAGGGGCGCGGCCGGACGGTGCTCGATTACGGGAAGAACGCGCGTGCGCTGCGTCTCGTGAGCCGAAAGGTTCATCCCACCGGCCAGACCCTGCGTGTCGCATGGCGCGGGCATAGTTACGAGATCGGCCTGGACCTGCTCGGCGAGGCCCAGGCGATGAACGCCTTGGCGGCGCTGGGGCTGGCGCTGGCGACCGATATTCCCATCCAGGCGGCCATCCGTTCGCTCGAAGAGGTCAAGACGGTCCGCGGCCGGTTCGAGCACATCGTCTCTCGAAACGATGGCGCCAAGGTCTTTGTCGATTACGCGCATACGCCGGATGGGTTGGAGAAGGTGCTGACCGCGTTCCGGCCGCACACGGCTGGGCGTCTCGTCTGCGTCTTCGGTGCCGGCGGCGACCGCGATCCGACCAAGCGGCCGAAGATGGGGGCCGCGGTCGCCGCGCTCGCCGACATCGCCATCGTTACCGACGACAATCCGCGCAGCGAGGATCCGGCTGCGATCCGCCGGGCGATCATCGAGGCCTGCCCGAGCGCGATCGAGATCGGCGACCGGGCGGCGGCGATCGAAGCGGCGATGCGGATGCTCGGCCCCGGCGACATCCTGGTGATCGCCGGCAAAGGCCATGAGCAGGGCCAGACCGTGGGTGCCACGGTGCTTCCCTTCGACGATGCGACGGTCGTGCGCGAGGTCGCCCGGCGGCTCCGCGAGGCGACATGATCTCCCGGGCAGGGCCTCTCTGGACCGCGCCGGATGTGGCGGCGGCGGTGCGCGGGTCGCTTTCCGGCGATCCCGCCGGCCCGATCACCGGCATTTCCATCGACACGCGGACACTGGCGCCGGGCGATCTTTTCGTGGCGCTCGCCGGCCCCCATCGCGACGGGCACGAATTCGTGGCCGAAGCGCTGGCGCGCGGTGCCGGCGCCGCGCTGGTGACGCATCCGCCGGGCGGCGTCGGCCCCGATGCGCCAATGGTGATCGTCGACGATACGCAGCTGGGTCTCGAACGCCTCGGCGCCGGGGCGCGGGCACGTACGGGCGCGCGGGTCGCCGCCATCACCGGCAGCGTCGGCAAGACCGGCACCAAGGAGATGCTGGCGCTGGCGCTGTCGGAGCAGGGCGCCACCCACCGCTCCGAGAGCAGCTACAACAATCTCTGGGGCGTGCCGCTGAGCCTCGCCCGCATGCCGCGCGAGACCGAATTCGGCGTTTTCGAGATCGGGATGAACCATCCCGGCGAGATCACGCCGCTGACGCGCCTCGCCCGGCCGGACGTTGCGGTCGTCACGGCGATCGAGCACGTGCATCTCGAATTCTTCTCCGGGCTGGAGGCGATCGCCGACGCCAAGGCGGAGATCTTCCTGGGCCTGTCGCCGCTCGGCAGCGTCGTGCTCAACCGCGACAACGCGATGTACGAGCGCCTCGCCGCCGGCGCGGCAGCCCGCGGCATCGGCCGTATCCGCTCCTTCGGCGTCCATGACGCGGCGCATGTCCGGCTGCTCTCGACCTTCATGGGCCCGGAATCGAGCACGGTCAGGGCGCGGATCGACGGACGCGAGGTCAACTACCGGCTGAACCAGCCAGGCCGCCATCTGGTGATGAACAGCCTGGCGGTGCTGGCGACCGCTTCCGTGCTCGGCGCCGATCCGTTCCGCGCGGCGCAGGCGCTGATCGGCTTCGAAGGGCTGTCCGGCCGCGGCCGGCGCGTCGAGATCCGGGTGCGCGGCGGCACGGCGTCGCTCCTCGACGAAAGCTACAACGCCAGCCCCGCCGCGGTGCGGGCGGCGCTCGCCGTGCTGGGCTTCGCGCGCGGCCGGCGGATCGTCGTCCTGGGCGACATGCGCGAGCTCGGTGCCGCCGGCCCCGAGCTCCATCGCGGGCTCGCCGACGCGATCGAGGCGGCCGGTGTCGCCGGCGCCTTCACCTGCGGCGAGCTCGCCGGAACCCTGTTCGAGGCGTTGCCGCCGGAGATCCGGGGCGCGCACGCGCCGACCGCCGCCGCGCTGCTGCCGCATCTCGCCGCGGCGCTGCAGCCCGGCGACACCGTGATGGTCAAGGGATCGCTCGGCAGCCGCATGGCCGACATCGTAAAGCCGTTGATCGCCGGAATTGCCGCCGGCGATCCGGGAAGTGAGAGTGAATGCTGAATCTTCTGGCGCCGCTGAGCTCGTGGTTCGAGCCGTTCAACCTGTTCCGCTACCTGACCTTCCGGTCGGGCGGCGCGCTCGTGACCGCGCTCGTCATCAGCTTCATCATGGGCCCGCGCTTCATTGCCTGGCTCAAGTCCAAGCAGCGCGAGGGCCAGCCGATCCGCGAGGACGGGCCGGCGAGCCACCTGCTGACCAAGAAGGGCACGCCCACCATGGGCGGGTTCCTGATCCTGACGGCCCTGGTCGGCGCCACCCTTCTCTGGGCGGACCTCCGGAACGGATTCGTCTGGGTCGTGCTCCTGGTCACCGCCGGATTCGGGCTCATCGGATTCCTCGACGACTACCGGAAGCTCACGCGCCGGTCGCATAAAGGCCTCAGCGGCCGCAACCGTCTGTTGATCGAGGCGCTCATCGCGCTGACCGCCGGAGTCGTCATCATGATCATGACCGGCGATGGGCTGTCCACCAAGCTGGCCGTGCCCTTTGCCCGGAGGCTGCTGATCGATCTCGGTTATTTCTTCGTCCCCTTCGCCGCCTTCGTGATCGTCGGTGCGTCGAACTCGGTGAATCTGACCGACGGGCTCGACGGACTCGCCATCGTGCCGTCGATGATCGCTGCTGCATCCTTCGGGCTGATCGCATATCTTGCGGGTAATGCGGTCTTCGCCAACTATCTACAGATTAACCATGTTCCCGGGACGGGTGAGCTGGCGGTGTTTTGCGGTGCTATGGTAGGGGCCGGGTTGGGCTTCCTGTGGTTCAACGCGCCACCCGCGATGGTGTTCATGGGCGATACCGGCTCGCTCGCGATCGGGGCGGGCCTGGGCACGGTCAGCGTGGTCGCCAAGAGCGAGCTCGTGCTCGCCATCATCGGCGGCCTCTTCGTGCTGGAGACGGTCTCGGTGATCGTCCAGGTCGCCAGCTTCAAGCTGACCGGCAAGCGGGTGTTCCGCATGGCGCCGATCCACCACCATTTCGAGCAGCTGGGGTGGTCGGAGCCGACCATCGTCATCCGCTTCTGGATCATCGCCGCGATCCTCGCGATCGCCGGCCTAGCCACGTTGAAGCTGAGATGATCGGCGGGCTGCCTTTTCGCGACCGCACCGTGGCAGTGCTCGGCCTGGCCCGGTCGGGCCTGGCCGCCGCCGAGGCGTTGGCCGGGTCGGGCGCCAATGTGCTCGCCTGGGACGATTCGCCGACCGCGCGCGACCGCGCCGCCGCGCGGGGTGTGCCGATCCGCGACCTCGGGGCGGAGCCGGCCGATCGCTGGTCAGCGCTGGTGATGAGCCCCGGCATCCCGCTCACCCGCAACCCGCACCCAGTGGCGGAACGGGCACTGGCGGCGGGTGTGAGGGTGATCGGCGATATCGAGCTGCTCTGGCGGGCCGGTACCGGCGCCCATCTTGTCGGCATCACCGGCACCAACGGCAAGTCGACGACGACCGCGCTGGTCGGCCACATCTTGAAATCGGCGGGCCGCGAGGTCGCGGTCGGCGGCAATCTCGGAATCCCGGTCCTGACCCTGCCGCGTCTCGGACCGGGCGGCTGCTACGTCGTCGAGATGAGCTCGTTCCAGCTCGATCTCGTGGACGAGACGCGGTTCGACGTCGCGATCCTGCTCAACATCACGCCCGACCATCTCGACCGGCACGGCGACATGGCGGGCTACGTCGCCGCCAAGCGCCGCATCTTCCGGCACCAGGATGCGACCACGACGGCCGTCGTCGGCGTCGACGATCCCGAGTCCGCTTCCATCGCCGAGTCGCTCCGCCGCGAAGGCGTCGCGGTGGTACCGGTCTCGGTCGGGCGCACCGTGCCGGGCGGCGTCTGGGTCGCCGATGGGCAGCTCTTCGATGGCGGCGACGTGCCCGTCATGGATCTGCGGCCGGTGCCATCGCTGCCGGGCCGGCACAACTGGCAGAACGCGGCCGCTGCGTTTGCCGCCTGCCGGGCGCTCGGGCTTGTCCGAGACGACATCGCCGCGGGCATGCGGAGCTTCCCCGGCCTCGCGCACCGTCAGGAACTGGTGGGGACCATCGGCCGCGTCCGCTTCGTCAACGATTCCAAGGCGACGAACGCCGACGCCGCGGGGAAGGCGCTGGCCTGCTACGACCGCATTCATTGGATTGCCGGCGGGCGGGCGAAGGCGGGCGGCATCGCGTCGCTCGTCGAGTTCTTCCCGCGGATCGCCCGCGCCTACCTGATCGGCGAGGCGGCGGAGGAGTTTGCGCGGACGCTCGAAGGGCAGACGCCCTTCACCCATTGCGGCGATCTCTCCACCGCCATGCGGGAAGCGGCCGTCGCCGCTGCCGCGGATTCGGCGCCGGCGCCGGTCGTGCTGCTGTCGCCGGCCTGTGCGTCCTTCGACCAATTCCCCGATTTCGAGGTGCGCGGGGAGGCTTTCCGCGCGCTCGCCCAAGGCCTGATGGCGGAGGCGGTTCGATGAGCATCGCCCGCACCGATCAGAGCCTCGTCGGGCGGTGGTGGTGGACCGTCGACCGCTGGACGGTGGTGGCGCTGGCCGCGCTGTGCGGTCTCGGCATCGTGCTGACGCTCGCGGCGAGCCCGGCGGTCGCCGACCGCATCGGCGCCGACAGTTTTCACTTCGTGCGGCACCAGCTCACCATGATGCCGCTGGCCATCGCGCTGATCTTCGTGGTGTCGCTGCAGTCGCCGCGCACGATCCGCAGCATCGCGGTGATCGGGCTGGGCTTGAGCCTCGCCGCCCTGGCGGCGACCTTCTTCGTCGGCGTCGAGATCAAGGGCGCGCAACGCTGGATCAGCTTCGGGCCGCTCTCAGTGCAGCCCTCGGAATTCGTCAAGCCCTGCTTCGCGGTCGCCTGCGCCTGGATGTTCGCCGAGCAGAAGAACCCGGAATCGCGGCTGCCGGGCTACCTGATCTCGACCGCGCTCTATTTCGCGGTGCTGGGGCTGCTGCTGGCCCAGCCGGATCTCGGCCAAGCCGCCGTCGTCACCGCGATGTGGCTGGCGCAGTTCTACCTCGCCGGCCTGCCAATCCTGCTGGTGCCGATCGCCGGTGCGACCGCCGCGGGCGGGCTGGTGGCGGCCTACTTCGTGTTCCCCCACGTCCATAACCGCGTCGACGGGTTCCTCCATCCCGAATCGGGCAATTCCTACCAGGTGACGCGGTCGCTCGAGGCCTTCTCCAACGGCGGGCTATGGGGCCGCGGGCCGGGCGAGGGCACGATCAAGGACTACCTGCCCGATGCCCACGCCGATTTCGTCTTCGCCGTGGCCGGCGAGGAGATGGGCCTCGTCACCTGTCTGATCATCGTCCTGCTCTTCACTTTCGTCGTCGTACGCGGGCTCACGCGGCTCCTCAACGAGCGCAACCTCTATGTCGTGCTCGCCGCGACCGGGCTGCTGGTGCAGTTCGGGCTGCAGGCCGTGATCAACATGGCCTCGACGCTGCACCTCATGCCGACCAAGGGCATGACGCTGCCCTTCCTGTCCTATGGCGGCTCCTCGCTGCTGGCGCTCGGCCTCGGCATGGGCATGGTGCTGGCGCTCACCCGCCGGCGCTTCGGCGCGGAGGGGATCCAGTGACCGGCGCGATGGTCGTCCTCGCGGCCGGCGGCACCGGCGGCCATCTCTTCCCCGCCGAGGCGCTGGGCCGGGAGCTGATGGCGCGCGGCCGCGCCGTGGCGCTCGTTACCGACAGGCGCGGCGGCGCCTTTCCGGTCGAGGGCGTGCCGACCTATCGCATCCCGGCGGGGCGCAGCGGCGCCGGGCTCACCGCCAAGATCCGCGGCGCGGTCGACGTCGCGCGCGGCGTGTTCGCGGCGCGCCGACTCTTGAAGCGGCTGCAGCCGCGTTCGGTCGTCGGGTTCGGCGGCTATCCCTCGTTGCCGACCATGCTGGCCGCGGTCGGGCTCGGCCTGCCGACGGTGATCCACGATTCCAATGCCGTGCTCGGCCGGGCCAACCGAATGCTGGCGCGTCGAGTCCGCCGCATCGCCACCGCCTTCGAGCAGGTCTCCGGCATCGACGACGCCGCACGGCCGAAGATCGTGCAGACCGGAAACCCGGTGCGTCCGGCCGTTCAGGCGCTACGGACACGCCACTACGAGCCGCCGGCGCCGGACGGGCTCATCCGGCTGCTGGTCACCGGCGGCAGCCAGGGCGCCCGCATCCTCTCGCGCGTGGTGCCGCCGGCGCTCGCCCGGCTGCCGCCATCGCTGCGGTCTCGGCTCGACGTCAGCCAGCAGGTCCGCGCCGAGGACCGCGAGCAGGTCGAGCAGGATTACGACGGCACGCTCGTCGAGGTCACGGCGAGGCCGTTCTTCGACGACCTGCCGGCACGGCTGGGCGACTGCCACCTCGCGATCTGCCGCTCGGGCGGCTCGACCGTGGCCGAGCTGACCGTTGCCGGCCGGCCGGCGATCCTGGTGCCGCTGGCCGCCGCCATCGCCGACGAGCAGACCGCCAACGCGCAGGAGCTGGTCGATCGCGGTGCCGCTTGGCTGCTGCCCGAGGCCGAGTTCACGCCGACGGCGCTGGCCGGGCTGCTGCAGCGCCTAGTCGAAGACCCCGCGGCGCTGGCGCGCGCCGCCCACGAGGCGCACGCGCTGGGGCAGCCGACGGCGGCCGCGGCGCTCGCCGATCTCGTCG
>DATGFU010000317.1:0-1849 GCA_035308865.1 Allostellaceae bacterium
CGTGCTGCCGGCATCGAAGACGACCACGATATGATCGGCGTCGGTCTCGTCGATCATCTTCAACAGCATGTTCGCGTAGCCGAGTACGGCGTTGACCGGCGTGCCGTCGGCCCGACTCAACGGCGGCAGCGCATGAAACGCGCGGAAGATGTAGCCCGACCCGTCGATCAGGTAGACGTGGCGGGGTGGGGCGGCGGATTCGGTCATGATGCGCCGAGCCTACTTCAGCCGGCGCTGCTCCGGTAGCGGCCGATCGGCCGCGGAGAAGGCGGCGGCTGCGGCAAGGAACCCCTCCATCCGCCCCTCGACAAGCGCGAGGCGGCGGTCGAGCTGGCCGACCGCTTCGCCGAGTCGGTCCAGTTTCTGGCTCTGAGCGGCAATGCGCTCCTGCAGCAACAGGACGCGCTTGACCGCGTCAATGGCGTCACCGAAGACACTCACTTGCGGCCGGCGAGTTGAGCGAGCACGGCATCGAGCGTGCGGTCGGTGCGATCCAGCTGGGCCACGGTCGCCTCGTGAACGCGATCGAGCTCTGCAAGCAGAAGGCGCAATTCGGCTTCCTCCACCGCTTCGCCCGGATCGTAGTTGAGCGCGGCACGGCGCACGAATTCGGCCGTCGAACTCTGACCGAAGCGCTTCGCTCTCGCCTCGACGCGCCGCTTGTCGTCCGGCGAAATCGGGACCACCAGCCGCTCGGTCGCGAGGCTCTTCATTGGCTCTGGTTACACATGACCATGTATAAGATCATGCATAACCCTCGCGCGATCAAGATCCGTTGGCAGGAGATCAGCCTGCCGTGTCGGCCGTCTGGATCTGCGACAACGCCTCGGAGCCCGCGAGCACGTAGAGCCGCGAGCAATAGGGGCATTCGATGCGGTCGGCCGGTCCGAGATTGAGATAGACCCGCGGGTGGCCGAGCGCGCCGCCCCCTCCGTTGCAGGCGACGGTCTTCGTGTCGACGATGATGATCTCGAAGGGCTGCATCGGAGGTTCCGGGTAGGTGTGAGAGAGTCGAACGGGAAGCTACTGCGAAGCGGCAGGATGCTCCAGGGGATCCGCGAGCGTGCTTCGACGCGCTATGTCGCCGCGCCGCCCTTCAGCTCGGCGAGCTTTCGCCGATCGGCGGCCGAGGCGATCTCCGTGCGGGCGAACAGGCGCCCGAACCATCTCCGGTCGTTCCAGATGATGCCGGCGCGGATGGCCGCGCGCTCGAGACCGGGCCAGTCGCCCGTACGCTCGATCGCCCAGATCCGCCATTTGGTGACCGTGAACGACCACCACAGCCAGCCCAGCGCGAACGCCGCCGCATAGCCGGCGACGGTGATAATGCCGTGAACAACATCGCGGACGATGTCGACCGTCGGATCCACCGCCGTGAGGTTCGTCCAGATATAGACGGCGGCGAACCCCGCCAGCAGGAGGAGCGCCGAGGGCAGCGTCACCCACAGAGCCCCGATCAGGATGGCTCGTCCGATCGATACGTGCTCGCCCATCGCTTCCTCCCCCTTATGGCTGCCAACGGCGCAACCGAAGCCCGCGCGCAGTTGACCCTCTCGTCCCCTCAGTATAACCAAACCGCCATGACCCTTGTCATGGATGCTCCCACCCCCGCCGGGGAGGCCGGCGGGCTGCCGGAAAATGCCATCGAGATTTCGGGCCTGACCAAGATCTACCGACGCCGCGGCGGCGTATCGGTGAAGGCGCTCGACGGCATCGATCTCAACATCCCGCGCGGCTCGATCTTCGGCCTGCTGGGCCCCAACGGCGCCGGCAAGTCGACCACGATCAACGTGATGGCCGGCCTCGTGATCAAGACTTCCGGCACGGTCCGCATCTGGCGCCACGACAT
>DATGFU010000318.1:0-6367 GCA_035308865.1 Allostellaceae bacterium
AGCAGCTTGCCGGTCTCGTTGTAGGGAAGCTCGTCGCGGAAGAAGAACTGCTCGGGCGTCCGGGTCGAGCGCAGCGATGCGCGGGCCCAGGCCTGGAGCTCCTCCGGCGCGACCGGCGTCCGGGCGACCACGCAGGCGACGATTCGCTCGCCCCACTGCTCGTCCGGCAGGCCGATGACCGCGATATCGGCGATCGCGGGATGTTGCCGGAAGAGATCCTCGATCTCGCCTGGCGAGATGTTCTCGCCGCCGCGCACGATCACGTCGTCGAGGCGACCCGAGACGTAGAGGTAACCGCCCTCGTCCAGCGATCCGGCGTCGTTGGTCGGGAACCAGCCGTCCTCGCGCAGCGCCTTGCGGCCGAGATACTCGCCCGAGACCTGCGGCCCTCGGACCCAGATCTCGCCTTCCGCGCCCGGCGGCAGCGCTTCGCCGCTCGGCCCGGCGATCCGCAGCTCGATCGAATCCAGCGGCCGGCCGACCGAGCCCAGCCGCCGCGCCAGCGCGGGATCGGAGTGGTCGCGATAGGCGCGGTGGTCCTCAGGAGTCAGCACCGCGATCGTCGAGCTGGTCTCGGTCAGCCCGTAGGCGTTCACGAAATCCACTTGCGGCAGGCGTGCCAGCGCCCGGGCGACCAGCGCCGCCGGCATGCGGCCGCCGCCATAGGAGATGTGGTGCAGCGAAGCGAGCGTGCGGCCGTTCTCCTCGTCCAGCCGGTCGAGGATTCGGCCGAGCATTGTCGGCACGAGCATGGCGTGGGTGACGCCCTCGCGCTCGACCGCATCGATCCAAGCTTCGGGCGAGAAACGCGGAAGCTGGACCAGGCGCCGGCCGGCATAGACCGAGGTCAGCACCGCCGAGATCCCGGCGATGTGATAGGGCGGCACGCTGACCAGCGCGACCTCGCCCAAAGACGCCATGAAGTCGATCGTGGCGAAGACGTAGGAGGTGAGATTCTCGTGCCGCAGCACCGCTGCCTTGGGCTCGCCCGTCGTGCCGCTCGTGAAGAGCAGGATCGCGACGTCGTTCTCCTCGGCGGGAGCGATCTCGTCCGTGTCGCCGGTGGCGATCCGCGAGACAAGCCCGCTGCGGGCGACGATCTCGATGCCCGGCACGCCTTCGACCCGCGGCAGGAACTCGTCCTCGACGATCGCGGTCGCCGGCGCGGTGCGGGCGAGGATCCGCCGAAGGTCGGCGTCCGGCAGGCGATAATTGAGCGGAACGAACGGCCGCCCGGCCAGCGCGCTGCCAAAGAGCGCCGCCGGGAAGACGGGATCGTTGTAGCCGAGATAGACCGTGTTGCCGGCGGCGGCTTCGCCAAGCAGGGCCGCGATCACGCGCGCGTGGCGCTGCAGGTCGAGATAGGTCACGGGATCGGCGATCGGTCCGATCGCCGGCGCATCGCCCAGTCCGTCGGCGGCCATGTCGAGCAGGAGGGCGACGCTCATTGCGTCGAAGGTGTCCGCCTAGAGAACAATTCGCAGCCTCCTCCAGGTTTCGCCGTCATTGCGAGCCGAAGGCGAAGCAATCCAGGGGTCCTGGTCTCCGGCTCTGGATTGCTTCGCTTCGCTCGCAATGACGGTGGTGATCTACGGGCCAGCAAGGGAGAGCCTGCTCAATCGGAGGAGGGGAGGCGCTTCGCCTCGCGGATCGTGAGCTTCCGGCCGCCCAGCGCGAGGCTGCCCTTGCCGGCCTTCGTGCAGAGCAGCTCCGCCCCAGACTCCACGTCGACATAGCGCTTGCCGAGCTGGCTTCCTTCGGCCGCGTCAGGCGCGGGGACGGCCGCCGGGTCGCGCGCCTGGTCGTGGGGCAGCATCGCGGCACCGCCGCAGAACAGCTGCTCGTCGGTTCCGGGGATGCGCACGACGACCGCCTCGGTGTCGCAGACGGCACTGCGCAGGCGGGCGCCGACCTTGAGTTTCATCAATGGTTCTCCGGCGATCGGACACAGGACGCCAATCTTTGCGGTTGAAAGCGGGGCGTATTTCGGATCATAGCCCAGGCACACGGAAGCGGAGCGAGGGCAGGGTGGCGAGGGCGAGCGAGCTGCAGCGGACAAATCTGAACCGGAGGGTGCGCGCCCAGATCGAGGGCACCGGTCCGGGCCGGGCCAAGCTCGTGCGGCGACGGCTCAAGATGTCCGAGGTGGTGGCGCTCGAGATCATCCGCGACGTGGTGAGCGACGACCTCGAGCCCGGCGACAAGCTGCCGCTGGAGCCCGACATGCTCGCTAAATACGGGGTCAGCCGTTCGTCGCTGCGCGAGGCGCTGCGGCTCCTGGAGGTGCAGGGGCTGATCGTCATCCGGCCCGGCCCCGGCGCCAGCACGGTGGTCGGCCGTATCCATCCCGCCAACTTGGCGCGGACGGTCATGTTGTACCTGCACCTGGACGGCGTCACTTACGACCAGTTGCTGGCCGCGTGGCTGCACACCGAGCCATTGCTGGCACGGCTGGCGGCGTCGAACCCCGACCGCGTGCTGGTCCGGCAGTACATGCTGCCCTTCGTCCCGGCGAAGGGGAACGAAGCCGCCGTTCCGGTGACGATCGGCGTCGCCTTCCATGACGCGGTCGCGCGGCTGGCGGACAACCCGGTCCTCGGCCTGATCCTCCAGTCGATCGGGCATCTGGTTACCGATTATACGCTCAACGTGGTGGAGCGGCGGACGCTCGACGACCAGCTGCGGCACGACCACGACGATCTCGCCGACGCGATCCTCGCCGGCGATGCGGCACGCGCGGAGGCGCTGATGCGCGAGCACGTCGAGCACGTGATCGACCTCTTCAAAGCCTATTGGCCGGCGCATGTCGGCGAGCGCGTCGAGCTGGACTAAGTTCGCCACCGGTCGGCCCAATGGCGGAATGCGCTGCGCTCTTCCGCCCTACGGCGCTTGGTAGGGTGGAATAGCGCAGCGCATTCCACCTTATTTCTACCGGAGTCCGCATCAGACCGCGATCGTCATGCCGCCGTCGACGACGAAGTCGCAGCCGGTCGTATAGGAGGATTCGTCGCTCGCCAGGAACAACACCGTGCGCGCGACCTCCTGCGGCGAGCCCTTGCGGGGGATGGGCTGGCCCAGCGGCGGATCGAACGGGTCCGACATGATCGTGTCGATCATACCGGGATGCACGGCGTTCACCCGGATCCCGTAACCGCCGAGATCGAGCGCCGCGCACTTGGTCATGCCGCGCACCGCCCATTTGCAGGCGCTGTAGGCGAGAAGCGACGGCGTGCCCTTGAGGCTGGCGACGCTGGCGATGTTGATGATGCTGCCGCCCCCGGCCCGGCGCATCGACGGCACGATCGACTGCATGCCGAGGAAGACGCCAAGCTGATCGATCTCGATCATGCGGCGGACATCGGCCTCGGCCGAGTCCTCCAGCGTCGCGAACCACGCGATGCCGGCATTGTTGACCAGGATCGAGACCGGGCCGAACCGGCTCTCGGTCTCGTCGATCGCACGGTGCCAGTCGGCCGCCTTGGAGACGTCGTGGCGGATGAAGAGCCCGTTCCCGCCGAGGCGCGCGGCCACTGCTCTGCCTTCCGGCTCCAGCAGGTCGGAGACGACCACCTTCGCCCCTTCGCCGGCCAGCGCCTCGGCGAAGGCCTTCCCCATGCCCCGTGCCGCGCCGGTGACGATGGCGACCTTTCCTTCGAGCTTCCCCGCCGTCACGCAGCCACGTCCCATTCGAGCTCGAGCCGCGACAGGAAGCGGCTGGCATCGGTCGAGTTGTAGGTAATCGCCTGCCCCGGCCGCAGCCGCAGGCTGGGCAGGCGCTGCGACAGGATCTCCAGCGCCAGCCGCATCTCCAGCCGCGCCAAGCCGGCGCCGACGCAGAAATGCTTGCCGGTATTGAAGGTCAGATGCGACGCGCCCTTCTCGCGGAAGGGGCAGAAACGGTCGGAATCGGCGTATTTCTCGGCATCGTGATTGGCCGAGCCCATCAGGAAGAAGACCTTGTCGCCCGCCTTGATCTCGACGCCCGAGACCGTCGTGTCGCGGATGCAGAAGCGGAACAGGCCGAGCAGCGGAGGATCGTAGCGCAGCGCCTCCTCGACGAAGTTCTCCAGCGCTTCCGGATTCTGCTTCACGGCTTCCCACTGCCCGGGCTCGTTCAGCACGTGGAGCATCAGGTTGGTCAGCCCCAGCTTCGTCGTCTCCTGCCCGGCGCCGACGAAGCTGTGGGTGAACATGATGATCATCTCGTCGTCGGTAATCCTGGCCTCGCCGTTGGCGAGGAGGTCGACGATGTTCGACAGCATGTCGTCGCGCGGGCTCGCGCGCCGCGCCGCGATCTTGTCGCGGATATAGTGCTGGAACTCGACGGCGTGGCGGGCGGCGGCGACCTGCTCCTCCGGCGTCATCGACTTCAGGATCAGCTTGAACGTGTCGTCGGCCCAGAGCGGGAACTTGTCCATGTCCTTCTCGGCTTCCTCGAAGCCGATCATCCGCAGCGTCGTCAGCATCGCCAGCGGATAGGCGAAATCCGCGCAGAACTCGCAATGGCCCCGGGCGGCCATCTTGTCGATCAGGTCGTGGATGATCCGCCGGACGATCGGCTCCATCTCCTGGACGCGCTTCGGCGTGACGACGCTGAGCAGCGCCTTGCGGAAGCGAGAATGCTGCGGTCCCTCGTCCATCTGGACGTGGCCGGTCACCATCCAGTCGACGCCCTCGGCCAGCACCTTGCGCGCCTCCGGGCAATAGCCGCCGAGCTGCGGCGCCTCCAGCACGCCCTTGACCGAAAAGGCGTCGCTGCGCACGACGCTCACGACGTCGTCGTACCGGGTGACCACCCACGCGTGATAGCGGTCGGACCAGAAGACCGGCTCGTCGCTGCGGGCATCGGCAAGCGTCGCGTAAAGCTCCTCGAACGCGAAGCGGGACGGATCGAAGCGGGTTCCCATGCTCATCGGCGGCGGGTCACTCCGATGCGGCGCCGTGGACATAGTCGCCCTCCTGGTGCAATGGCGTCCAGACGCGCTGCGCGAAGAGCCAGCGCCCGGATGCCTTGGTGAAACGGTCGTCGTAACGGCCTGCGGCCTTGCGGCCGGTACCGTTGGCGGCGGTCAGGATCTCGGTCGTGTAAGTGCGCGCCGTGGCAGTATCCCCGTCGATATCGATCCGCCCCGGAATGCACAGCAGGAAGACGAAGGGGAAGAGCGCCTGGCCCTGCGTCCAGCGCTCGAGGATGGCCGCCTTGCCGTGGCTCTCGAGCTCCGGCATGTCGGAGACGCCCCACCGCCCGTCCTCGGCCCAGAGGGCGCCGATGGCCTCCGCATCGCGGACGCAGCAGGCGTCGGAATAGCGCTCGATGAGCTCGCGGATGCCCAGCTGGTCCTCGATCGTGCCGCCACCCAGCATGGATGACCTCCTCCTCTGCCGTGGCGGCACCCTATCCCTCCGCAGCGCCGGGATGTACTCGTTGTTCTGCCAGTCGCGGCGCAAGGTGGCGGCCTCCACCATGCGCACATAGCCAGGAGGTATGGGAGCGCAATGGCCTCGAGGGCCGCAGCCTTGGACCTATCGATGGGCATTCCCGGCTGCTCGCCGAACCCGGATTACGGGACGGGCGCCTATCGCCGGCGGATCCGGCTGACCGCCGACGCGGGCACCGTCGCAGCACAACTCGACGACAATTACCATGCGCTCTGGTCTCAGGTTGACCACGAGGGCGGCGTCATCCGCCGCGTCGAGGGCGGGTTCAGCCGTGCGCCGACGACCGGGTGCGGGAGCGCCGGCGAGGAGCTGCGGGCCTTCATCGGCCGTGGGATCGACCTCACCCTGCCCGAGCTCTCCCGGGCCGTCGATCCGCGCTGCCACTGCACGCACATGCTCGATCTCACCGTGCTGGCCATCCGCGAGGCCGCGCGTGGGGAAGGTCGGCGCCGCTACGAGATCGTCGTTCCCGACGCCGTCGACGGCCGCGTCACGGTCGACCTGCTGATCGACGATCGGCGCGTTGTGTCCTGGCAGGTTCATGCCGGCATGGTCGTCGCGCCGGCGGAGGTGGCGGGCCGGAAGCTGCTGCGCGGCTTTCTCACCTGGGCCTTCGCGCATCTCGACGGCGAGGCGCTGGAGCAGGCCGTCATCATCCAGAAGGGCTACTTTGTATCCCAGGCGCGCCGGAACATTATCGACGACCGGCCGCGGCCGCTCACCGAATTTCCCGATCGCGAAGGGGTCTGCCACGCCTACTCCCAGCCGCGCTTCGGCTGGGCGATCCAGGAGGCCGGCAATTCGCGGGATTTCAGCGCCGGCGTGGTCGAGGCGCCGCCGCCCGACCCGTCCTCACGGCCATTGTAGGAGCAGGCATGTCGACCGACGATGTGTTGCAGGAGCTGAGCGACCGGCAGGCCCTGACCCA
>DATGFU010000319.1:0-6230 GCA_035308865.1 Allostellaceae bacterium
AAGTTTCTGCGAACCCTGCAAGCATGGTACGGCGGCAAAATCGCCGATCGGGGGCTTGACGCCCTGCGAACGTACCTCTCCGATACCCCCGTGCCGGCGCCTGCCGACCTCGAATGCTGCGCCCGCAGCCTCGAAAACTGCCTGTTCATTCAGGACGCGCATCGCAACCATCTGGTGACTCATCTGCGAGCGTTGGCGGCCGGCCACTCGTCTCGGATGCTCGTCGCCGCGCTGGTCGACATCGCTATCGAGAACAGCCGCCCGTATGAACTGGCCCCCGTAGCCGAAGCGTTGGACGGCGTGGCGAGCAACCTGGCGGACGTCGCAAGCGCGATCGGCAACCCGGATGCCTACCGCCGGCGGTGCGCAGACTGATGGCCGATCATCTCGACGCCAGCGCCGTCCGAAACGCCTCGAGCGACCGGGCCGCCCGCAAGTCCGACAAGCTGCGAAGCGACCTCGTGCTTGCGGGCGCCATGTTCGTCGAGGCGGTTGACCTCGATTTTGAGGGCGCGAAGGCCCACGCCCGGCAATACAGCATCCTTGGGATGGAGCGGCTGGCGCTGGCCTTCGCCGACGAACCGTCCGAGGCTGCGCTGCGGGCGGAGGGAGTTGTGGCGGCCGTCCGGCGGTGCGCGGACATTCTAGCCGAGTGCGAGCACGTCCCGAGCGTGCTGCGCGAACGCATCAGGGGTAAGCTGATTAAGCTCGCCGAGCACGGAGACGCCGCCCTGGCTGTTCTGTTGCGCGCGCAGTGTGTCGGTTGCACCGCCGTGATTAAAGAAACGAAGGCGCCGCGATAATGGGGGCGTCGCCGGCCGTCTTCCTTCCATCGCCTACCGGCGCAGCGGCGCTCTCGCCGCCTGGACTCGTAGACCGCTCGCAAGTGGATCAATTCGTTCGGGCGCTGTTCGGCGGCCTAGGGGGATGCGGAGGCTTCGTCAATTTTCGGGCGATCGAAGAACCCGAGCCGGTCGGCAGGAAGGCGAACGCGATCGACCGATGGCTACCTATCGAGAATTCGCTGCCCTACCGCGTCGCTGATCTTGTCGACGAATTTACTGCGGCCGGCTTCGCTTCGTACCTCATCCCCGCAATCATGCGCGAAGGCGACGGCGGCAAGACGGGCCTGATCGCCAGCATTGCACTCGCGATTGACATCGACAGCGGGGACATCGATCAGAAGCTCGCGGGCATCAAAGCGTTGCTCGGCGAGCCGACCATGGTTCTGCACAGCGGCGGCGTCGACAAAGCGAGCGGGCACGCTAAGTCGCATGTCTATTATCGAGTGCTCGAGCCGGTCGCCGCCGAGCGTGCCGCGAAGCTCGACGCGCTGCGCGAGGCAGTCGCGCGCCGCTTCGGCTGTGATATGAAGGTCGGGCGCAATCCCGTTCAAGTTCTAAGGGTCGCCGGAAGCCCGCACAGAAAGCCGGGCGGCGCGCCGACCATGTGCCGCATCGTGTCGGCGGACCCAACCCTACGGCACGACCTTGAGACCTTGGTGCGGGCGTTCGGGCCGGGGCTGCTCTCGACGCCTGCATCTCCCTCCGACGCCAGTTATTTTGACTTCAACAGTGCCAAGCCAGCAAACCAGAACCTTGACCGGGTGCTCACGGAACCCGTGCTGGCCGAGGGCAAGAGTGATGACGGCCTTGTCCGATACGAGGCGGCCGGCATGGCGATCGGCCACTTCATCGCCGAGATGCGTTCCGGCCGGCTCACAGAGGCTCAAGCGTGGGAGCGCGTACAAGGATGGAATGCCGCTGAGATGCGCCCACCGTGGCCTGAGGAGCGCCTGCGCGGCGACTTCGACCGGCTGTTGAAGCGCGACATCGGCGAAAAGGGGCCGTTGCTGCCGTTCGTGCCGCCTCCGCAATGGCAGCCGACCCCAGGGCTGCGGCTGGTGGACTGGAATGCGCGGCGTTTCAAGGGGCCGCCCCCCGGCCGCCGGTGGATCGTTGACGGCTTGCTCCCTGCCGGGACGCCGGGCGTCTTCGCCGCGGTCGGCGACGCCGGGAAGTCCATGCTTGCGCTGCGCCTGGCGCTCGCGGTCGGAAGCTATCCGGCGCCGAAGATGGCAGCGGACAGCCCGGCAGGCGTCAACGACACCCCGCGCTTTTTCGGACAGCCCATCACCGGGCGCGGGACGGCCGTGATCCTCACGGCGGAAGACGACGCGGACGAGATACACCGCCGGCTCACGGCGCTCGACCCGGAGGGCCTGCGCCTTTCCGATGCCTCGAGGCTGATCGTGTTGCCGCTGCTGACGGCGGGCGGCCCCAAGCCGATCGTGATCCAAGGTCGGAACGGCCCCGAGGTTACGCCATTCTGGCAGGATATCCGCGCGCAATTGCTGGATTTCACCGACTTGGCGCTCGTGGTTGTCGACCCGCTTTCGCACTTCGTCCACGCCAACACGAATGACAACGCCGTCGGGACGGCAGTGATGGGGGAGATGGCGGACGTTGCCGCGAATAGCGGCGCCGCCGTGATGCTCGTGCATCACTTTGCGAAGGCTGCGGACATCGGGAGCCTGTCGGACGCGCGCAATGCCATTCGGGGCGCGGGCGCTTTTGTCGACAACGGGCGGTGGGCGATTGTCCTTTGGGAAGCGAGCCAGGATGAAGCCTACACCGTGCTGAAGGCCCTCGGAGAGCCCGCGCGCGCTCGGCAGGCAGGCGTGGTTTACTTCGGCGGCTTGACGAAGGGGAACGCTCCGGGCGCCAAGGTGCTGCGGACGCTGGTGCGCGACACGAAGACCGGGCTGCTGATCGACCGCACCAGCGAGTTGGAGCAGCTCGCGCCCCGGCGCGATGACACCGACGGCCGGCTCTACGCGGCCATGTGGGCGAAGAAAATGGCCGAGCCCGGCTGGTACTTCACGGCGAGCCCAAGCGCGCTTTGGGTGGCGTGGGGGCCGCTCATTCGAAATCTTGGCCTCCCGATCACGAAGGACGGCAAGAGCAAGGGCAGCGAGAGCGTGCAGACCGTGTTTGAGCGACTGATCGATGCCGGCCGGGTTGCGAAGACGGAGGACCGGGGGGCGCCTCGTTATGAGCCCGTGGCGGTCGCCTAGATATGGTATGGCGGCGTTTGGACGATCGCCCGCCAAATCGTCCAGTGGACGATTTCCATCCAGAGAATTATGTAGGTATTTCAAGGTGTTATGTCTGGACGAAGACGGGTCTGGACGATTTCCCGCCAGAGCATATTGTCGTTTGTTTTCAGTAACTTGGACGATTGGCGGGATTGTCTATACCTACGGTATATAGCTGGCGCCGCACTCTGCGAGCGCGCCAGCCTACTAGGCCTAGGCGCTACAACCACGCAGGCGATCGGCTCAATCGATGCAATGCGGCAACACGTCCTCTTGAACGAACGCCCAACAGTGACGACGCGGGCGGCCGAGTGGGCGGGCGCGCGCTTGCGCTTTGGGAGGCGGGGGTCCGGTCGGACCTCGCTATTGAACGACCGTCCAACTAGCCGGGCGGCTAATGGCTAAGACAGCGCGTCGGGATGCAGCGTGCGCCGGCCGTTGAAGCCGGGCTTGAGCGAGCACCCGGCATGAGCCCGCAGATGCTCGAAATGAGCACGGGCACCGTCATTGTACTCCCGATGCGCTCGCACCGGCCCATGGCACTCCGGGCAGCGCATCTCGATCCGGCGGTGGCGCAGCGCCAGGGCCTCGGAAATGTCGACGGCTTGCCATCCGCCGTCGACCCGGATTTCGCACTCGTCTACCGGCTTCGGCCCCATCGGTCACGCCTCCCGCTTTTCTCGGCGCCGGCCCTTACTCGATAGCGCGCCGCCCGGCGCGGGCGCGTGGCTCAGGGGAAGTCAGGGGGGCCGCTGGGGTAGTAGCGCAAATCGCCCTTCGCTCGCCAGCGGACTCCAGAACGCTCCGCAGAGTCAGTCGCCGTTCGCGCGAATAACCATCGCCATCATACCCGCCGATCGTCCTTCGGCACACGCCCGCCGCTCGTGCGGCTCAATCCAGAAAGGGAGAACCCCTCACCGTGTCCATCCTCGATTTTCTATTTGGCAATCGCCAGACCGGCCAGACTGGCATTCTTGGCCCAAGCCAGCCAGCGACACACCCGGCGACCCCGCTTCCGGCGGGAGTGATGACACCGCCCTCGCCGAACCCGGATTACGACCAATGGTATCAAAGCAGGATGCAAGGTATCCAGGGGCCGCCGGGTGCTGTGTCAACCGACCGTATAGACGCCGACAGAAGGCTGGCGGCGACGATCTTTCAGGAGACGGCCCCGCAGGAATGGCAGAAGTACCAGGCCGAGCGTGCGCAGTTGATGGCTCCGCAGCTCAATGTCGGCCAAGCCCTCGAGCTGTTGAACCGCTATCGGCAGCAGCAAGGATCGGCGCCAGTGGACCCCAGCAACATCCTGGGAAATCAGCCGTCTCCGAACGCCGCGCCTGCGCCGCAAGCGCCTCCGAACGGGATGCTGCCGACCGGCGGCGACCCGAGCGCAAACGTGCTGCCGCCCTACGACCCCTATTACAAGGCGTACAGCGACAACGCCTTTCTCCGCTCGCTCGCCTCGTCGGGCTTTTGGGGGCACGGCGCGCTCGGCGGCATCCTCAAGGCCGTCTCCGACAAGAACGACGTCCCGCTGACGGCGCCGGCGACCTACATGGCGCAGCAAGGCGCCGAGCAGGGCGTGCAGGGCGGCGCTGTCGACCTCAACACGAAGCGCCTGGCATTCCTCCAGAACCTCGCTCTGATGCAGCGCGCCGGCCTCGACCCGAGCATGTTCCTTCACGCGGTCAACAGTGGCGGCGCAGCCCCCAGCGCAGCGGCGCCCTATGGCGCGGCCCCTTCCGCCAATCCAATCCCCTACGTCCCTGGCGCGGGACCGGGTCCGACGCAGGCTGCGGCGGCTGCGTTGCCTCCGGGCGGCGCAGCAGCGGTGGCTACACCTGGGGGAAATTTTCTGCCGCCGACCGCAGACGCTACTTCGCGCGCGCTGTCGCAGTTCTTGAGCTACCGCGCGACCCCCCCGGCTGCACCACCGGCGGCTGCCCCCGTGCGTCCGATTGCAGGGCCGCAAGCTCCCGCCGCTGGCATCGCTGCTCCGACCAACCCGGCCGACGCCGTGCGGGCGCACTTCGCCCAGCTCGCCCAACTCTATAGCGGCCTACCGGCCTATTCCTCGCAAGCGCTCGAATACGAGAAAATGGCGCAGACCGGCGCGCTCCCTAACACGATCGCTGACCCGGTGACGGGCCGCATGGTCGACGCCGTGACGGGGCAACCCATCTCGACCGACGCAAGCACGTACCTCGCGCAGCGCGCGGGGCTCACGGCCGGCGCCGAGGCGAGCGCGCGACTGCCATACGAGGAAGCCGCGAGCGGCTACGATGCGGCGGCGCATGGGCAGCAACAGCGCCAGACAGACGCCGCTCGCATCTACGGCGAGGCGGCCACGGCAGCGCCGATCACCATGCGTGCGCCGGATGGCTCGATCGTCGCCGTGTCGCGGGCGCAGCTCCCGGAACTCGCCGCGTCGGGCAATCTGGGCGGCTATCGCCCGCTCACGCCCGAGGACGAAAAGGCTTTCGGCGCGCTCGGCGAGCAATACGCCAAGGATCAGGCCAGCCTCGCCGACGCTCGGAAGCTCCAGCAGACGGTCGCCGTGATGCAGGATCAGGCCCGCGCCTTTCAGCCGGGCACGTGGGGCGACCTACGGGCGACCGGCGCCCGGTTCCTCACCGGGCTCGGTTTCGACGGCAACGCCCTTGCCTCGACGCTCGGCAATCCGGCGAGCGCGGACGTCATGGCGAAGGACACCTTGCGCCTGGCGATGCAGCAGCTTCGCGACAGCTTCGGCGGCCAGCGCGAGGCCGGTTTCATCGTCGAGAAGGCGATGAATGCGAACCCGAACATTCAGACGCAGGATGAAGCGTACCGCTTCATGACGAACGTCATCGGCCAGGAGGCGGCGCGGCAGGCGGACTACATCACAGGGCAGGAAGCCTACCGCGCCAAGCACGGAACCATCGCCGGGTTCCCCGAGCAATTCGACCGGACGAACCCCGTCGCCAACTACACGAATCAAGCTTACGCCGACACCTACGGCGCGCCGGCCGGCTCCAAATTCCTTGGGCGCCATCAGGGGCACCCGGTCTTCCAAGGCGCCGACGGGCGCAAGTTCGCGATCGGAGGGCAGTAACCATGAGCAACCTGCAATACCTGCCCGATGATGTACGGC
>DATGFU010000320.1:0-15880 GCA_035308865.1 Allostellaceae bacterium
TTCGTCCTGCTGACCGCGGCGGCCTCGACGACGCTTCGGCTCGACCCGCTCTCGCTGGGCCTCTGCGCGTGGTTCGGCAGCGCCGCCGGCGACCAGTGCTGGTTCTTCGCCAGCCGCCATTGCGGGCCGTGGCTGATACGGCGCTCGGCGAAGGCCCAGGCCGGCGTCGGCATGGCGCATCGCTGGCTCGAGCGCTGGGGTGCGGCCTTCATCCTGAGCTATCGCTTCATGTACGGGCTGCGCAACGTGTCGTCGATCGCGCTGGGCCTGTCCTCCGTACCGAGCCTCCGCTTCGTCGTGCTGAACACGATCGCCGCCGGGCTCTGGGCCGCCGCCTTCGTTGGTGCGGGCGTTCTCTTTGGCGCGACGGCCGGGCGTCTGCTCGGCAACTGGGCAGCCGCCATCGAGATCGCGATCGCCGCGCTGTTCGTTCTCATCCTCATCGGGGCCGGCTTGCTGCGGCCCGGATCGCGTGCGGCCCTCGCCCAGGTCGTGCCGAGGCTCCGCCCGCCCGAGCAGTGATCGCGCTCGACCAGCTGACGGCGCTGGCGCAGGTCGTTCTCGTCGACCTGACGCTGGCGGGCGACAATGCGATCGTCCTCGGCATCCTCGCCGGCGGGCTGCGGGGCGAGGACCGCAACCGTGCGCTTACCTACGGCGTGCTGGCGGCGGCGGCTATGCGGATCGTCCTGGCGATCGTCGCGACCCGCTTGCTCGCGATTATCGGGCTGACGCTTGCCGGCGGCATCCTGCTGCTCTGGGTCGCCTGGAAGATGGCGCGCGAGATTGCCGGGGAACGGCATGCCGGCGTGACTCCCCAGGCGGAGGCGCCGGCCGGCGCCCCGGCTCGGATCCGCCGGGTGATGTGGCGAATCGCGGTCGCCGATCTGACGATGTCCCTCGACAACGTGCTCGCCGTGGCCGGCACGGCGCGCGATCGCATGTGGGTGCTGGTGATCGGCCTCGTGCTGTCGGTCGCCCTGATGGGCGGCGCCTCGCTGATCGTGGCGAAGCTCATGCAGCGCGCGCCCTGGCTCGCCTGGCTCGGGATCGCGATCGTCGCCTACGTCGCCGTCAGCATGATCATCGAGGGCAGCCGCGCGGTCGGCGCCCGCTTCGCCTGAGCGGCCGAGCCGCGACATCGACGGCAGGACTGTGCGGCCGCTCCTTTGCCGTGGAGGAGCGGCCGCGGCAGATTGCGTCTGATCAGGCGGCGAGCTTCTTGCGTTGATCGTCGAGGCCCCTGAGTTGCGCACCCAGAGCGGTCAGCTTCTGGGTCACGACCGCGATCCCGCCGCTGTCGATCTCCCGCTGCTTCTTCGAGCAGAAGCGCAGCATCAGATCGGACTCGATCAGCCCTTCTATGCTGCTGGCCGCCTCCTTCGCCTGCTTCTTCCCGTCCATGATGTCCTTGGTCAGCTGACCCGGCAGGTTGATCTGCGTCTGCGACTTTGGATCGATATACTTGGCGATGAGATCGTCATTCGATGCGTTCGCGTACACGGCGGCGAGGAACATCGTGTTCTCGTGGTTGAACTCCGCCTTGGCGAAGGCCTCGAGGTCCTTGAGCGCGCTCGGCGCCATCCGGATCTTCCTATAGGTGAGGCCCGTGTAGAATGCCCTCTGCGCCTGGAGCTTGGCCAGGAAGTCGCGCTGGACGGAAATGTTCTCGGCGACGAGCTTCATGGAGTCGAGCACTTTGAACTCGTCGAGCCGGGAGGCCTCCGCCCACTTGCCCTTGACCAAGCCGGCGACCAGGGCCTTCTTGTCGTCGACCGTCTTCTGCTTATCGAGCTGGAGCGTGTCGAGTTCGCGGGCGGCGCTGCCGAGATCGACAAACAACACCACCTTGGGCCAGTCGACCTTCAGCATGAATGCCGCCTTCTTTTGCTTCGACTTCTCCATGAAGGCAGCAATCTCGGTCCAGTTGGGCTCCTTCTTGCCCAGCGGGATGCCGTTGGCCGCCAGTGCCTTCCGGGCGGCGGCGAATGCCGTCTTGAGATCCTTGGCGGCGGGCGCGGCCACCTTGCTCAGCTCGTAGTCTTTCTCGGGCATAATCAGTCTCCTTGGGATTGGGGGTCGCGGTGTCCGTCCGCGGTCAAGCGGCTTCGGCCAGCTTGAACGGGGTCTCGGACTCGGACGGGGGCGTTTCGACGGCAGCCGGCTGCGTCTGGTTCACGTGCACGACGAGCTGCCAGAACGCGATCAGGGCCTCGACCTCTTCCTCCGCTTCCACCCAGGCCGAGCGGGCAGGCGGCGTCTGTCCCGCCGCCCGAGAGGCCTCCTCGAAGCCTCTTGCGGGGACCTGCACGCCCGGGACCTGTTCGACCCGGGCGTCTTTCGTGGCTGCAATGCTGCTCATTTGACTCTCCTCAAGGGTTGGCCGCCCGCGCTCGGCATGCCGGGTGGGTTGTGGTCACGACACAGGGATCAACCATTCAGTGCCGATCTCTTTCGCGGTCGGCACGCTCCCGGCTGTTCCCTTGGTACGGGTGGTCCCGGAGGCGGGGGGCTTATCGGCCAGCACCTCCGTTCCGAGCAAACGCGAATTGCTGACGCGCGTCATAAGTTCAGCTAATGTGGTCCGGCGCAATCAGAGCGCGGGCAGCCGGGCATGAAGCGGCCAAGCGCACCGATGATGGGCCCGCTGGATCGATCCGGCGGGATGGGCGGAGCGTCGCCGCGCCGCCTGCCGCCCCTCGACTCGCTCCGCACCTTCGAGGTGGCCGCCCGCCGGCTCAGCTTCACCGAGGCCGCCGCCGAGCTCTGCGTCACCCAGAGCGCGGTCAGCCAGCGCATCAAGTCGCTGGAACTGGAGCTTCGCGCCGCCTTGTTCGAGCGCACGCCCCGCGGACTCCGACTGACCCGCTGTGGCGAGGAGCTCGCCCGTGGCGTCCGCGAGGGAATTGCCTATTTCGCCACGGCCGTCGCCAACGTGCATGCTCGCGGGCTGGCGGGATCGCTCGACATCACGGCGCTGCCGTCCTTCGCCTCGCTATGGCTGCTGCCGCGGCTGGCGGATTTCGCGGAGATCAATCCCGAGGTAGAGATCCGCCTGCACGTCGACGCCACGCCTGTCGACCTGCGCACCAGCGACATCGACGCCGCCATCCGGTTCGGCGGCGGCCACTATCCCGGATTGGCGATCACGAGGCTGATGGGGGACTGGGTCATTCCGGCCTGCAGCCCGGCGCTGCTGGCGCGGTTCGGGCCGGTGAGCAGGATCGCGGATCTCGCGCGGATGCCGTTGCTGCACGACGCGCCGACGGCGACCGACGGCAGCGGTTCCGGCTGGCCGCACTGGCTGGCGCATGTCCGCCACAACCCGCAGGGCTTCGCCGCCGGGGTTCGCGTCAGCCAGGCCAATCTGGTGATAGAGGCGGCGGCGCGCGGCCTCGGCGTGGCGCTCGTGCGGCGCAGCCTTGCCGAAGAGGAATTCGTCACCGGCCGGCTCGTCCCGGCCTGGCCGCGTGCGGCGCCCACTGCGTATTCCTATTACTTCCTCTGTCGGCGCGACGCGCTCAGCAATCCCCGGATCTTTGCGTTCCGCGACTGGCTGGTCGCCCAATGCGCCGAATCCGAACGGAGCGTGCGCAAGGGAGTCCCGCCCGCCCGCGAGCCTGGCAGCCCCTGAAGCCTCACGCGATGATGTCCGGCACCAGCATGTTCTCCAGCCGGACGATCGCGTCCTTGAGGGCGAGCTTGCGCTTCTTCAGCCGCTGCAGCTGAAGCTCGTCGCTGTCCGGCGCGGCCGCGAGCCGGCTCACGATCTCGTCGAGGTCGCGGTGCTCGGTGCGCAGGCTCGCAAGACGCTGCTTGATCGCTTCGGTATCGAGATCCATCGTGGACAAAGCGGACGGGGCGGGGCGGCCGATCCTGCGACTATAGCAAATCTCCCTGCCGGGTGAACGGATGGGCGGCGCATGGCCGATGACGAGGCGTCGAGGTTCTGGGCCTTCTCCCAGGCGATCTATGCCGATCCGGAGGTCGCGGCGGCCGCGCTTCGCCTCCATGATGCGCAGGGCCGCGACGTCAATCTCGCGCTCTATTGCCTTTATGCCGGCTTCGTTGCGGGCCGCGAGCTGGACGAAGGGGCGCTGGCCTGCCTCGCCGCCGCGGTCGAGAGCTGGAACGAGGAGGTGGTGCGTCCGCTCCGCGCCGTCCGGCGCCGCCTCAAGGGTCGTGAGGACGCGGCCGAGCTGCGCGCCGGTGTGGCGGCGGCGAAGCTCGAGGCCGAGCGGCTCGCCCAGGCCCGCCTCGTCGCTGCGGGGCCCGCCGGACCGCCGGCTGAAGCCGCGGCCGCTACCGCGTGGCGCAACCTCTCACGTTATGCCGGCGCGGCCGGAAGACCGCTCTTCGCGGCGGCGGCCTCACGCCTCGCCGCCGGGCTCGCCCCAGCGCCTGACCGTGCCGCTGTCGAGCCCGAAGAGGTCGAGCATCCGGCCGAGCGTCTGGTCGATCATCTCCTCGATCGAGGCGGGCCGGGCGTATAGCGCCGGCACCGGCGGTGCCACGATCGCGCCCATCTCGGAAAGCTGCGTCATCGTGCGCAGGTGACCGGTGTGGAGCGGCGTCTCGCGCACCAGCAGGACCAGCCGCCGGCGCTCCTTCAGGCAGACATCCGCCGCCCGCGTCAGCAGGGTCGAGGTCGCGCCGGTGGCGATCTCCGCCATGCTGCGCACCGAGCAGGGGGCTACGATCATGCCGAGCGTGCGGAAGGAGCCCGACGAGATCGCCGCTCCGACATCGCCCGGCTTGTAGTGGTGGTCGGCCAAGGCCGCCACCGCGGCCGGCTTGAGGTCGAGCTCCGCGGCCACCGTCATCTCGGCCGCGCGTGACATGACGAGATGGGTCTCGATCGGCAGGCCCCGCAGCAGCTCTAGGAGCCGCACGCCGTAGCGCGCCCCCGAGGCGCCCGAGATCCCGATGACCAGGCGCGGCCGCGTCATCGCGGTGCCCGGCACCCGGCGGGTGCCGCGGCAATCCACCTATCCACAGGGGGCTTGGACGACGCGCCCAACGGGATTACGTTTGTCTTGCAGTCCTGCACAAACCCTCCGAGGAGACGCAGAGATGGCAGTTGAAGATCGTATCCGGAGCCTTCGAGAGAAGCACGCCTCACTGAAGGAGGCGATCTCGAAGGAAGCGGCACGGCCTTTGCCCGACGAATACAAGGTTGCCGAGTGGAAACGTGAGAAGCTTCGGATCAAGGACACGATAGAAGAGCTGCAGCGAGCCGCCCACCCTTGATCCCGCTGCCGGACGGCTCACCGCCCGGCATCTGACGAACATCGACACCGCCGGCCGATAGGCAAGATCGGCCGGAACCGGCGAGAGTTTATGCGTCGTCGGTCTCGGCCTCCACGGCCGGCGCGGGCGCATGACGGCGCGCCTGACTGAGCACCGCCTCGAAATCCGCCTGTGTGCACAGCTCGAGCGAGATCGGGCTGCGCGGCTTGATGTTCTGCGAGTTCCAATGCGTGCGGTCGCGCACCGCCGCGATGGTCGGCTTGGTCGTGCCGATGAGCCGCGAGATCTGGGCGTCCGAGAGTTCCGGGTGGTTGCGCAGGATCCACGCGATCGCATCGGGCTTGTCCTGACGCTTGGAGATCGGCGTGTATTTCGGGCCCTTCTGCTTGGCCGGGGGGATCGGATGGGCTTGCGGCGCCAGGCGAAGCCGGGCCTTGGGATCGGCCTCGCAGCGGGCGATCTCCTCGCGGGTGAGCTGGCCGTTCGCGACCGGGTCGAGCCCGACCATCATCACCGCCACCTCACCATCGGCGATCGCCTGTATTTCCAGCGCGTGCAAGCCGCAGAACGCGGCGATCTGATCGAAGGTGAGCGTGGTGTTCTCGACCAGCCACACGGCGGTGGCCTTCGGCATGAGGGGTAGAGCCATAGGATACTCCTGACGGGCCGCCCGTCCGCGAGGCTCGGGCCCCGCCCGGTGCGCGGGCGACCGGAACTGATTGATAGCGGCGGATGCTATAGTCGAAACGGGGGGCGGGGGGAAACCCTCTCCCCGCGGGACTCACACGGTCAGCACGATCTTGCCGATATGGGCCGAGCTCTCCATCGTCCGATGCGCCTCGGCGGCCTCGGCCAGCGGGAAGGTGCGGTAGATCACCGGCTTCACCGCGCCGCGCTCGATCAGAGGCCATACGTGCTGCCTGAGCGAATGGGCGATGGCTCCCTTCTCCGCCGGCGAGCGTGGCCGCAATGTCGACCCCGTGAGAACAAGCCGCTTGCGCATCACCTGGTTGAGGTCCACCTCGACGCGGCCGCCCTTCAGGAAGGCGATGCTGACGATCCGACCGTCCTGGGCGGCCAGCTGGATGTTCCGCGGCACGTAATCGCCGCCGACCATGTCCAGGATGATGTCGGCGCCGTGGCCCTGGCTCGCCTCCTTCACCACGGCGACGAAGTCGTCGATCTTGTAATTGATGCCGCGCTCGGCGCCGAGCGCCTCGCAGGCATGCGCCTTGTCGTAGCTGCCGGCCGTCGCGAAGACGCGCGCACCAAAAGCCTTGGCGATCTGAATCGCCGCGACGCCGATCCCGCTGGTTCCGCCATGCACCAGCACCACGTCGCCCGCCTTGAGATGCGCGCGATCGAAGAGATTGGTCCATACGGTGAAGAAGGTCTCGGGCAGGCTCGCCGCCTCGACCGCCGAAAGGCTGCCGGGGATCGGCAGGCACTGGACCGCGGGAACGGCCGCATACTCCGCGTAGCCGCCGCCGCTCAGGAGCGCGCACACCCGGTCGCCGACCGCAACCCCATGGACTCCCAGCCCATGCGCGACCACCTCGCCCGCCACTTCGAGTCCCGGCAGATCGGACGCGCCGGGCGGCGGCGGGTAGTAGCCGAGCCGCTGGACGATATCCGGCCGGTTGACGCCCGCGGCCTCCACCTTGATCAGCACCTCGCCGGCGCCCGGGCGCGGCACGGGGCGGATCACCGGTTGCAGGACCTCCGGACCGCCGGGGGTGGCGATCTCGACCGCGGTCATGGTGGCGGGAAGCGAGGACATCGGGTAAGGCTCGTACTGGACGCGGGACGGCCATTAGGTATGCCGTCCGCATCGGCCCCGCAACGCTCGTCTGCGCTGCTGCGCGGTTATGATCGCACCGCATGGCGGCCGGACGATGACCTGCTTGCGTTGCCGAACTGTGAAGAAAACCAGTGGCGTGGCGCATCCGGGGACAGGTGACGCCCGGCTTGACGCCCCTGGGTCAGGGCACTATAACCGCCCACCCCGCTGACACTTTAATTTCATTTTGAGAGCATCTCCGATGGCAAACCACAAATCTGCTGAAAAAAGGCAGAGACAGGCAACGCGTCGTACCGAAGTGAACCGGACGCGGGTCGGCCGCATCCGTACCTTCGTGAAGAAGGTCGAACTGGCGCTTGCTGCCGGAGACAAGGAACAGGCCGTCGCGGCGTTCGCGGCGGCACAGCCGGAATTGCATCGTGGGGTCGGGCAGGGCGTCGTCCACCGCAATACGGCCGCACGCAAATTGTCCCGCCTCAACGCCCGGATTCGCGCGCTCTAAACGCATCCGGCGGCGTCCGCTACGGGCGCGCCTGTCGCACCTTCTGCAGTCGATCGCTCCGCGCTCGAAGTAGAAGCGTGCGATCTGAATAGTAACGGTGGCAGCTTCCAAAATAATTCACTGTTCCGGATTCGGTCCCGTTGCCTTCGGTTCGCCGGTCCGATACGAGTCGCACTTGGCGCTGCGGGGAAGGCAAAAGAACCGAGGGTTCTGCGTATTGAAGCAGCGCGGGTTCAGTAGTTGTGTTGACTGATAGCGTATAGCAGTTGTCGTCGTGTCGCGGGCAAAGAGCCTGCGCGCGCGAGGAGCTGGCTGCCTCGGGGCGCCGGGGTTTTGTGGGCAGAGTTCGAAAGGGGGGCATCCGTGCCAGTCTCGCTGATCGACCCGCCGATCGTTCTTTTCAGCACCGGGACGGGCTGGGATGACGGAGGTGGGTCGTGGTGATGCCTAGGCCCTCCGAGCCCGCGGACGAATCCCACCGCCAATGGGAGCGCGTGCGGCTGCGGCTGCGCGAGCAGCTCGGCGAAGGCGCCTACCGGTCCTGGCTCTCCGGCGTGACCTTCGATCGCATCGCCGGCGGTACCGTCTACCTGACGGTAACCAGCCAGTTCCACAAGGATTGGGTGACCCAGCACTATCTAGATCGCATCCGGGCGCTGTGGCTCGACGAGCGGCAGGACGTCCGACGCGCTATCGTCGCCGTGGCCGATCCGGCGCAGCCCGCGATGGGCGATCGTGGTCCCGGCGGCGGCGAAGGCGGCGAAGGCGACCGGCATGTCTCGGCGCCGCTGGACCCCCGCTTCACCTTCGGGAATTTCGTGGTCGGCAAGCCCAACGAACTGGCCTACGCGGCCGCCCGCCGGGTCGCCGAGGTGGTCGTCGGCCAGCCGGGGACGGTGCCGTTCAACCCGCTGTTCCTGTACGGCGGAGTCGGGCTCGGCAAGACCCATCTCATGCACTCGATCGCTTGGCACATCCGCCGCCAGGCGCCGAGCCGCAAGGTCATCTACCTGTCGGCCGAGACCTTCATGTACCAGTTCGTCCGGGCGCTGCGGTTCAAGGACACGCACGCCTTCAAGGAGCGGTTCCGCTCCGTCGACGTGCTGATGATCGACGACGTGCAGTTCATCTGCGGCAAGGATTCGACGCAGGAGGAGTTCTTCCACACCTTCAATGCGCTGGTCGACCAGAACCGCCAGGTCGTGATCTCCGCCGACAAGTCGCCGCATGACCTGCACGACATCGAGGGCATGGAGCGGCGGATCACCTCGCGCCTCCAGGGCGGGCTGGTGGTGGACATTCATCCGACGACCTATGAGCTGCGGCTCGGCATCCTCCAGTCCAAGGCGGAGCAGCAGCAGCATAGCCAGATCCCGCCCAAGGTGCTGGAGTTCCTGGCGCACAAGATCACGTCCAATGTCCGCGAGCTGGAAGGGGCGCTGACCCGGCTCACCGCCCATGCCAGCCTGGTCGGGCGCTCGATCACGCTGGAGAGTGCCCAGGACGTGCTGCGCGACCTGCTGCGCGCCAACGACCGCCGCGTGACGATCGACGAGATAAAGCAGAAGGTCGCCGAGCACTTCAACATCCGGCAGCGCGACATGGATTCGGCCCGGCGGGCACGCTCGGTCGCGCGGCCGCGGCAGATCGCGATGTATCTCTGCAAGCAGCTCACCTCGCGCTCGCTGCCGGAGATCGGCCGCCGGTTCGAGCGCGATCACACGACCGTCATCCACGCGGTGCGCAAGATCGAGGAGCTGATGGCCACCGATCCGAGCCTGGCGGAGGATGTCGAGCTGCTGCGCCGGATGATGGAAAGCTGAGGGGGCCGCTCCTTCTCCGCCCCGGCGGCGGAGAAGGAGCTTCTGCATGCAGATAATGCGTGCCGCCGCGCAATCGTGTTATAGGATCTCTCCCGGGGGAACGGCCGGCCAGCGGCCAACTCGGGCGGCGGGCGCGACGCTCCGCCGGTCTCGCAACGATGCCGGTTTGGCGCCCCTTTTGTGCGATCCTTGAACCCATGAAAATCACCATCGAACGCGCGGCGCTGCTCCGCGCGCTGGGCCATGTACAGAGCGTCGTCGAGCGGCGGAACACCATCCCGATCCTGTCGAACGTGCTGCTGCGGGCCGAGCGCGGCCGGCTCAGCCTCAGCGCGACCGACATGGATCTCGAGGTGGTGGAGGGGGTCGAGGCGCAGACCGGCCGCGAAGGCCGGACGACGGCGCCGGCCCATACGCTCTACGACATCGTGCGCAAGCTCCGCGAAGGTGCCCAGGCCGAGCTGGAGACCGATGCCGATCGCGGCAGCCTCGTGCTGCGCTCCGGCCGCTCGACCTTCACGCTGGCCTGCCTGCCGGCAGAGGATTTTCCGCTGATGGCCGGCGCCGGGTTCAGCCACGAGTTCCGCCTGTCGGCCAAGGACCTGCGGACGCTGATCGACCGCACGCGGTTCGCGATCTCGACCGAGGAGACGCGCTACTACCTCAACGGCATCTATTTCCACGCGGCGAAGAGCGGCGAAATTCCGGTGCTGCGCGCGGTCGCGACCGACGGGCACCGGCTCGCGCGGGTCGAGCTGCCGCTGCCCGAGGGCGCCGAGGGCATGCGCGGCGTCATCGTGCCGCGCAAGACGGTGCAGGAACTGCGGCGGTTGCTCGACGAGGTCGATGGCACCGTGCTGATCAGCCTCAGCGACGTCAAGGCGCGCTTCGATCTCGGCGATTGCATCCTCACCTCCAAGCTGATCGACGGCACCTTCCCCGATTACGACCGGGTGATTCCGGTCGCCAATGACAAGATCCTCGACGTCGACTGCAAGCTCTTCGCGGAGGCGGTCGACCGCGTGGCGACGATCTCGACGGAGAAGAGTCGGGCCGTGAAGCTCTCGCTGGACCACGGCGCGCTGACCCTCTCGGCCACCAGCCCCGAGAACGGCACCGCCTCGGAGGAGATCGAGGTCAGCTACGGCGCCTCGCCGATCGAGATCGGCTTCAACTCGCGCTACCTGCTCGACATCACGCAGCAGATCGAAGGTGAGGGCGCGCAGTTCGTCATGGCCGATGCCGGCTCGCCGACGATCGTGCGCGATGCGGGCGACCATTCGGCACTGTACGTCCTGATGCCGATGCGGGTGTGAGCGCGCTTCACGCCGTCTTCGCTTTCGTCATGGCCGGGCTTGACCCGGCCATCCACGGATCGAGCCGGGGCTAGCCGGAATGAGACGCAGAAATGAAGGAGCACGGCGGTTGGGTGTACATCATGACCAATCGCCCTTATGGGACACTCTATGTCGGCGTGACGGCCAATCTCTCGCAGCGCGCATGGGAGCACCGCGAAGGGATAATGGAGGGGTTTACCAAGCGCTACGGTCTTAAGCGGTTGGTCTATGCCGAGCGCCATGAGGATATTCGGGCGGCAATCCAGCGTGAGAATAACCTCAAGCACTGGCCTCGAGACTGGAAGGTTCAGCTTATTCTCGCGGACAATCCGTCGTGGGATGACCTTTATGACCGCTTGGCATGAGGCCATGGATGGCCGGGTCAAGCCCGGCCATGACGACAACGGTAGACAAACTCAACCTTGACTCAGCGAGCACTGCAGGAAGCGCAGCAAACGGATTCGGCGCCTTGGGCCGCACGCGCCGCCGTGCTGCGGCTCGACCTCACCCGGTTCCGCTCCTATCGCGACGCCCGGATCGAGACGGATGGCCGGCCGGTCGTGCTGACCGGGCCGAACGGGGCCGGCAAGACCAATCTCCTGGAGGCGTTGTCCTTCCTGGCGCCGGGACGCGGCCTGCGGCGAGCGCGGCTGGCCGAGATCGATTGCCGGACCGATGCCGGATCATGGGCCGTCGCCGCGCGGGTCGTCTCGACGCAGGGCGAGGCAATGATCGGCACGGGCCGCGACCCCGCCTCGGACTCGGGCGACAGGCGGCTTCTCCGGATCGACGGCCATGCAGTGAAGGGACAGGCGGCGCTTGCCCGGCATCTCAATCTCGTCTGGCTGACGCCGCAGATGGATCGGCTGTTCCAGGAAGGCGCCGCGGCGCGCCGGCGTTTCCTCGACCGGCTGGTGTTCGGCTTCGATCCCGATCACGCCCACCGTCTCGCCTCCTACGATCAGGCGCTGCGAGCCCGGGTTCAGCTGCTGCGCGAGGGCACTCGCGATGCGGAATGGCTGGGTCAGCTCGAGGAGACGATGGCGCGGGAGGGCGTCGCGGTCGCCGCCTCGCGTCGCGATATCGTGCAGCGGCTTGATGCTGCCACGGTGGATGACGGTGTCTTCCCGCAACCGCGGATCGGCCTCGCCGGTGTTGCCGAGGCGTGGCTGGCGGAGATGCCGGCGCTCGCGGCAGAGGATCGCCTGCGGGCGGAGTTCGCGGCGGCGCGGCGGATCGACGGCGAGACGGGCGGCACGTCGGTCGGCCCCCACCGGGCCGATCTCGTCGTCCGCCATGCCGGCACCGGCGTCGGCGCGCCCGATTGCTCGACGGGCGAGCAGAAGGCCTTGCTGATTGCCATCGTGCTGGCGCATGCGCGGCTGCAGGCGGAGCTTCGTGGGATCGCCCCGGTCCTGCTGCTCGACGAGGTCGCGGCGCATCTCGACCGGTCGCGCCGGCGGGCGCTGCACGAGCGGATCCTGGCCCTCGGCACACAGGCATGGCTGACCGGTACCGATGCGGAATCATTTGAAGATCTAGGGCGGAATGCCCATTTCCTGGAGATCACGGAGGGCCGCGTCTCGGACCTCCGGGAGCTCCCGATCCCTTCGATCCGACGAGTACGTGAATGACACCTTCAGACACTGGTGAGCCGCCCGAGAACGGCGGCGAAGACTACAACGCACAGTCGATCAAGGTGCTGCGCGGCCTCGACGCGGTGCGCAAGCGGCCGGGCATGTATATCGGCGACACGGATGACGGCTCGGGCCTGCACCATATGGTGTACGAGGTGGTGGACAACGCCATCGACGAATCGCTAGCCGGCTGGTGCGACACGATCGAGGTGGTGTTGAACCCCGACGGCTCGTGCACCGTCACCGACAACGGCCGCGGCATCCCGACCGACCTCCACGACGAGGAAGGCGTCTCGGCAGCCGAGGTCATCATGACCCAGCTCCATGCCGGCGGGAAGTTCGACCAGAATTCATACAAGGTCTCGGGCGGCCTACACGGCGTGGGCGTGAGCGTGGTGAACGCGCTCTCGTCGAAGCTCGAGCTCACGGTCTGGCGCGGCGGGCTGGAGCACCGGATGAGCTTCACCCACGGCGATCCCGACGCGCCGCTGGCGGTGGTCGGGCCGGCGCCGATCCTGCCGCCGGGCGGCACGCGGTCGGGACCGCGGACGGGCACCCGCGTGACCTTCCTGCCCTCGACCGAGACCTTCACCAAGACCGAGTTCGATTTCGCCACGCTGGAGCATCGCCTGCGCGAGCTGGCTTTCCTCAACTCCGGCGTGACCCTGATCCTCACCGACGAGCGCCAGGGCGAGCCGAAGGCGGCGACGCTGCACTACGACGGCGGGCTCGAAGCCTTCGTACAGTACCTCGACAAGTCGAAGCAGCCGCTGCACGCGCCGCCCATCCGCATTCTCGGCGAGCGCGACGGGATCACCGTCGAGGTCGCGATGCAGTGGACCGATTCCTATCACGAGACGATGCTGTGCTTTACCAACAACATCTCTCAGAAGGACGGCGGCACCCATCTCGCCGGGTTCCGCGGCGCGCTCACGCGCACGGTCAACAACTACATGAACGAGAGCGGGCTGGCGAAGAAGGAGAAGGTGGCACTCACCGGCGACGACGCACGGGAGGGGCTCACCTGCATCCTCTCGGTCAAGGTGCCGGATCCCAAGTTCTCGTCCCAGACCAAGGACAAGCTGGTCTCCTCCGAGGTCCGGCCGGTGGTCGAGAACATTGTCGCGGACCGGCTCGCCCAGTGGCTCGAGGAGCACCCGGCCGATGCCAAGCGGGTCATGGCCAAGGCGGTCGAGGCGGCGGCCGCGCGCGAGGCCGCCCGCAAGGCGCGCGAGCTCACCCGGCGCAAGGGCGCGCTAGATTTCGCGGGCCTGCCCGGCAAGCTCGCCGACTGCCAGGAGCGCGAGCCGGCCAAGTCCGAGATCTTCCTGGTCGAGGGCGACAGCGCCGGCGGTTCGGCGAAGCAGGGCCGCGACCGGCGCTTCCAGGCGATCCTGCCGTTGCGCGGCAAGATCCTGAACGTCGAGCGCGCCCGCTTCGACAAGATGCTGGGAAGCCAGGAGATCGGCACGCTGATCACCGCGCTCGGCACCGGCATCGGGCCGGATGACTTCAATGCCGACAAGGCGCGCTACCACCGCATCATCATCATGACCGACGCCGATGTCGACGGCAGCCATATCCGCACGCTGCTGCTGACCTTCTTCTTCCGGCAAATGCGCGACCTCATCGACAAGGGCTTCCTCTACATCGCCCAGCCGCCCCTCTACCGCGCCAAGAAGGGCTCGACCCGCGCCGTCTTCCTCAAGAACGACGCGGCGCTCGAGGAGTACACGGTGACCGAGGGGCTGGCCAACGCGGTGCTGCGCCAGGCCGACGGCGTGCAGCGCGCCGGCAACGATCTTCGCGATCTCGTGGAACGGGCGCGGCCCTGGCGCCACTGGTGCGAGACGCTCGCGCGCAAGATCGGCTCGGTCGATGTGGTCGAGCAGGCGGCGCTGGCCGGCCTGTTCTCTCCCGGCGCCGTTGCGGATCCGGCACGCGCCCTCGCCGCAGGGCAAGAAGCCGTTCGCCGTCTCGACGCGATGGCGACCGACGGCGAGCCCTGGCAGGTCGGCGTGGCCGAGGGCGAAGGCGTCACCTTCACCCGCACCGTCCGCGCGGTGCAGGAGCGCCACATCATCGATCCGGTGTCGGCACGCAGCCAGGAGGCGCGGCGCCTTGAAGACGGCCGCGCCACCATGCTGCCGGTGTTCGAGCGTGCGGCGACGTTCCTCGTCAAGGAGGCCTCGCGAGCGGTCACCGGCCCGACCCGGCTGGTGGAGGTCGTGACGGATGCCGGGCGGAAGGGCGTCGAGGTCAACCGCTACAAGGGGTTGGGCGAGATGAATCCCGACCAGCTCTGGGAGACCACGCTCGATCCCAATGTGCGGTCGCTGCTCCAGGTCAGGGTCAGTCATGCCGACCTGGCGGAGGAGACCTTCTCGACCCTGATGGGCGACATGGTCGAGCCGCGCCGCGACTTCATCCAGTCGAACGCGCTCAGCGTCGCCAATCTCGACGTGTAATGGGGTCGCACGGCACGACGGGCGGGCTTGCGAAAATCGTGACCCTGGGCGATGACGACGTACCGGGCGGGCGCCGTTCGCGGCCGGCGCGGCGGTCGTGTCGCTAAGGGGCGTTGCGGTCCAAGATGAGTGCAGGCAGCCGAATCCCGCACCTTGGCAGGCTCAGCCTTGCGTGGATCGGTGTCATTGGCGCCCTGGGGCTTGGCGATGCCGCTGCCCAGGAGGCGGCGTCGCCGCCGGGGCCGCCGCCTGCCGCTCCTTCAACTGCGTCGCCACCCGAGACGCCAACGGCCGCACCGGCGGAAGCGCCGACACCTCAACCGACCCTGCCGGCCGCATCACCGCCCGAAACCCCGCCCGCGACCCCGCCCGCGACCCCGGCAGCACCCGCTCCACCGCCGGCGCACCCGGCCCCGCCGCCGGTCGATACGGCGGAGGTGATGCCACGCTTCGGGGCGCATGAAGGGTACAACCGCTTCGTGCTCGAATGGCACGGCAAGGTGCATGCGACGGTCGGCGTGAGCGACGGCGTCGCGACGCTCTCCTTCGACCGCAAGGGGCATGTCAACACCGGCCGGATGAACGATCTGCTGCCCTCGTCGATGCGGCCGGCCCGCGTACGCCCCGATGGCGGCGGCCTGACGTTTCGTGTCCCGCCAGGGATGGAAGTGCACGACCACAGCTACGGCAATCTGGTGGTCATCGATCTCGTGCCGGCACCGCCGGTCGAGACTGCGGCCGCGCCGCCGCCGGTGCCAACATCCCCGCCGGCATCCGTGGCGGCCGCGTCGCCCCCGATGGCGGCGTCACCACCACCGGTCGAGGCAGTGCCGCCTTCGCCGCCCGCGCCGGAGCCTGCTCCTCTGCCATCCGTGCCGCCACCTCCGGCGCCGCCACCGGCCGCACCGGCGGCCCCGGAACAAGCCGCGGCGCCGCCTCCATCTCCACCACCCACGCCCGGCGCGCCGCCGGCCGCCGAGCCCGCGAAGCCGGCCGAGGCGGCGCCGAAGCATCAGGCGCATGCCGAGAAGCCTTCCCGCAAGCCGCCACCCCCGGCCAAGC